>CBFCYF010000034.1:0-15683 GCA_965602195.1 uncultured archaeon
CAGCCTTTAAGAAAGGCTGGCGAAAGGTGGGGCGTGCGCTTCGCTTAGCCCCACTGAACTAAACTCATTCAGTGTGCTTGAGCGAAAGCGAAACACACCTTTGTCCTCGGCAAACTCCGAGAAGGCTGGCGAAAGGTGGGGCATGCGCTTCGCTCAGCCCCGCTGATTCGGGTTAATTTAAAAAAAAATAATTTAAAATGGGGGCGGGTGTGGAGTTACTGGCGGTTATCATCACCGTTGCAGCGGTTTTCATAGCCACAGTATTTGATCTGAGGAAATCCAGGATTCCAAACGAGATATTCTATGTTATGCTCCTCTCATCCATCCCGATCAACATATTCCTCGGCAGGGAGATTATATGGTTAACTAACATCCTCCTATCCTCCATCATCGCGTATCTACTGTGGAGGCTTATGATATGGGGTGGCGGGGATGCGAAAATCCTGGTCGGAATATCCGCCTTAATACCCGTAAACCCCTCACCCACCATCCTACCCCCCCCACCCTACAATAATCTATTCTTCCTGAGCATAATCATGAACCTCCTGATCATACATCTTATATATGCCCTGCTTTTAATCCTCAGCAGGGATAAGGCAGGTTCCCCACCATCTACTCTTGTATCTATATTACTATCTGTGGCAGTTCTTACAGTATTATTATGCACGCCCTTCGCAGCTACACTATATCCTCTCATGTTGAAGTATTCCCTTGTGCTCTTCATCCTCCTGGCTCTCCTCATATACCTTAAGGCTTCAAGGATATCTCTGGTTGAGGAGGTTAAGGTATCTGAGCTTGAGGGCGGAGAGCATCTGGCTGAAGAAGTTGAGTTAGGGGAAGGCAGAGTATTGAAGCCAACACCCCAAGGGATTAGCTGTGAGGATATCGGTGAGTTGATGAGGAAGGCAGCAGAAGACAGAATCAGAGTCCATAAAGGTATGAAGCTGGCTCCACTAATGCTTATCTCGTTGCTATTATCTCTGCTTCTGGGAGATCTCATCGGTGTGATGGTAGGGTATCTCCACACTTTATAGATTTTTTTTTCAACTATAATATCCCCTCACATATTTATCCTTCAACAAGTAAATTAATAACAGTTTACAGTGTAAGCTCTGATTCACTACAGTTCATACTCGGAAGCATAGCTTCCGATGGCACCGGGGTGCTATATACGCTCCCTTCAGTTGCTGGTAGCACTTCCTTTAAGATAATAAAAAAACATATGTTAATAGAAAATGGATTTTGATATAGCCGACCTCGTGAACATATTCTATTTCATATACTCCCTTATCAAGCAGGGAATAGAATTTATTCTGGAGGCAACCATATTCAACTCCAACCCCTCCCTCGCCGAGAAATACGCGGATGCGACGTCCATGCTTATCCCTGCTACGGCAGTGTGGATAATACTGGAATCTGCCTCAGGACTTAAAAACTGGGTGAGGATAATAGTTATTTTAGGGTGGGTTCTGTTGATCGCATCGATGATGCTGTCACTCACTTAATTTCTGAATCCTCTTCACGCCATCCACTCTCTCGATCACCTTGATTGTTCCGTCAGGAACCAGATCTCTCCAACCTAGGCCCTCAAGGATTCTCTCTCTTATAGCTGTTCCAGAGTATCTGTCTCTGTTAAAGAATGGTGTTGTTTTTACCTCTATCCCTGCATCTGCGAAGAGATCCCTCTCCAGTTCTCCGTTGGTGTATACTAACTCAAAATCCGGCACTATTCTCTTTACGTGAGAAACCCATTTGGAGTCGTCATTTATGTCTGCAATCTCAACTATGGAGTACTTAAATCTCGTTCTGAGGGATTCTCTTATCATATCTCGTCTCTCCCCTGCGGTGAATGGATTTTCTATGGTATGGGCTTCCTGGGAGCTCCCTATCGCTATGATCAAGGAATCCACCTCATCTGCTGTCCACTCTATCAGCTTCAGATGCCCGAAATGGAAGGGCTGAAACCTCCCGATTATCAGTGCTGTAGTCATCCTTCACATATACAGGAAATTTACGATATGGAAAATTGAAAATTTTTCATAAATTACAAATCCGAAGATTTGTAATTAGTAAATTTCCTGGTTAACTGGGAAATCTAAAGGATTTTAAAATTTACCTTGCAAATTTTAAAGCCCCTGAATGCGAAGCATTCAATGGATTTCCCGGTTCTCGTGAATCCCCAAGGATTCACCAGATTATAAAATATGGCTATACTTTATAATCCACTAAAAAAATATTGGTAAGGTTTCTATATATCCTACTTCGTCACGAGGGGATAATTTATCTGTTTAGTTTAATATTAAGTTATGGATGTCGGCCAGGTTATTGGAGCCACCACCTTGCGGGGATTTCGGTTTGTGATAAAGGAGGGGATGGAAGAGTATGTCAAGAGAGATGAGTTTGTAACTGTGAAGGAGTCGGTAACCGGGAATAGGGTTCTGGGTGTGATCAAAGACATCACCATCTCCAATGAGTTACTTCTGGATGAATTCGGCAGGGATCTGAGGCTGGAGGATATTCTTCTTGAGGAGGGAGAATATCCTGTCCCCACGGTAAAGATACTGGGGTATGAATCAGGAAACGGCTTGGAGCTACCCAGGCATGGAATAAAACCAGGATCCGCAGTTAGTTTAGCTGAAGATGATCTTCTTATGAGAATCCTACAGCAGAATCCTGATGAATCAGCTTTTATGGGAACCCTGTCTACCAGAGAATCCATCCCAATATACGTTTCCGTCAATGAGATAGTCTCTAAACATTGTGCTATTCTTGCAATGACCGGTGCCGGAAAAAGCTATACTGTGGGGGTCCTGATAGAGGAACTTATGAAGAAAAAGGGTTCCTTGGTTGTGTTCGACCCCCATGGGGAATACAAGAATATTGAGTTCAGTGACTCTGATGTCAGGGTTTTCGGGATAGAGGGGGAAAACAGCATAGCGATAGATGTTAGTTCCCTGGGAATCGGGGATTTTATTAACCTGATACCTGACATCACCGAAACCCAGAGTGATTTACTGGAGGAGGTGCTGAATCTCGCAGGCAGATTCTATGACAAATATGATCTCAGTGCCATATTGAATGTACTGGGAGTCCTCTACGATATGAAGAAGGGAGATAAAGAGAAGATTGATGGCGAGGTGTTCTCATCCGATATACTTAAGGGGATCGGTAAAAAGGTTGGGCTGGCAACCATAGGCGGATTAATGAGGAGGATAGGCAGGCTGAGGAGGATGGGTATTTTCGGGAGCGATGGCAGCTCATTTAAAGACATCGTGAGGAGGAATCAGCTGACTGTGATTGATTTATCTGATGCTGATGAGAGGGTAAGTGAGACAGTAATTAGTGCGATAAGCAAGGGCATATTCGTGAGGAGGAGGAGGTATATGAAGGGTGACGATAAAGGGATTGAAACACCCACATTGTTGATAATCGAGGAAGCCCATAATTTTGTTCCTAGAAGTGACGGTGATCGGAGGATACTCTCTAAGTCGATACTGAGGAGGATTGCAAGGGAGGGTAGGAAATTCGGGGTTGGGTTATGTATTGTAAGCCAGAGACCCAATAAGTTGGATGCGGACATCCTCTCACAATGCAACAGCCAGATAATCCTTAAGATAATGAATCCCTCAGATCAGGAGTACATAAGACAATCTGTTGAAACAGTTACTGAGGACATAGTGCGGGATCTGCCTTCTCTATCAAGAGGTGAGGCGATAGTTGTGGGGTCTGCAATAAGACTTCCTGTTCCGGTAAAAATCAGGAAAAGAACAACGGAGGTTGGGGGGGAAGACATCAGGGTGGTGGATGAGTGGGCTAAATAGTGGTATCATCGACAAGCTTTTTAAGTTCGTAGGGTAAATAACAGATTAACGTAAGATGTTTAAAAAGAAAGAGAAAGAGCTGTTAAAGAAAATTAGCAAGAGCAGTCGTGAGGTTCTGAATTCAGTGTACCTTGAGAATGGGGCGATACTTGCCTCCCCACCCACAGGGAGGTATCCATATGTCTACTCGAGGGATACTGCATTGATCCTTAGGGTCATGGAGCAGCTTGGTGAATATAAGTCAGTGAAGAGGTCGCTTAAATTCCTGATAACGTCTCAGAGAGAGATCGGCGAGTGGTCGCAGAGGTACGACGGGGAGGGTAATCCAGCCTCATACAGGCCGCCTCAGGTTGACTGCAACGGTCTTGTTTTATACATGTTCAGGAGATACTATGACAGTACCGGTGACAAAAAATTTTTGCAGTATGCGTGGAAATCAATAAAACTCGGTATGGAGTTCATAAAAGAACACTACCTGCACGAAGACAGGCTGATATTCTCCCTGAACAGCATCCACGAGTGGCCGCCGATGGAGGCCGGCTTTGATGTATGGCCTAATGTGACCTGTTATGCCGGCATCCGGGGGAGTTATAAAATAGCGTCGGTGTTAGGGAAGAAAGATGAGGCAGAGGAATGGAGAGACCTTGCACGGGATCTGTGGATAGGCATATCCAAGAAGCTGATAAATGATAACAGATTCATTAAGCTGTCGAACCACAGGTCGATAACCGACCCGGATGTTTCTGAAATGGCCCCCTACATCACAAAGTGTGTCGGCGTAAATGAGGCGGTGATGAAAAACACTGTGAAATGCATTGAATCAGGTCTCTGGGATGATGAATTAAGGGGAGTCAACAGATACCTTGAGAAACACGGTGAGGCGGGACGGAATAACGGCGGCTACGGCCCGTATTCGATGTATACTGCCTGGCTGGCTCAGTACTATCTGGATGCCCAGAAATTTGATGTAGCCGAAAAATATGTGAGATGGTTTATGTTATACAACAGAGACGGGCTTATCCCTGAGCATGTCTCCACCAAGCAGAGGTTTCTTGAGTGGAAACGTCGGGCGATTGAGGTGGGCAGGTATTCTAAGAGCGGTAGGAAGGAGGAAGCGGAGAGGGTGATGAAATCCAAAGAGTACCGCAAGGGCATTGCCTACTGGGTTGTGCCGCTTAGTTGGGGGCATGCGGAATACCTGAAGATGTATCTGAAACTTGAGGGCAGTGGGTTGATATAACTTATGGGATCAGTTTCATTATCTCCTCACTCCAGCCCTCCGGACCGATTGACTTCGTTTTTATTGCATCGTCCTTAAAGTTGATGTATGTTCCGTCGGGTCCTTTTATCAGTACCGGGATGTCTGCCTCCTCAAGCATTTCTATGTCGTTTTCTCCATCACCGAGGGCGATTGTTTTACCTCTGAAGCCGTTTTTCCTGAATAATCCTGTAAGGATTCTGACAGCCTTTCCCTTATCATTGTTTCCGAGGATGTGGTGGAATCTCCCCCCGCGGGTGTATTTCAGTCCATAGGATTTTATGAGTTCGATGATCTCTGCTTCATCACCTCCCTCTATTATGAATGGCTCATCGTATTCCCTACGTTTTGCAAGTGCCGCAGATGCCGGATCCAAACCAGAGAAACTGACAACATCCTCGCAGGTCATGTCTCCGAAGCCAGTGATTTTGCAGCCTATGGTTTTCCTTATCTTATCGAGGACATCTCTAAGTTCCCTGTAGGGGGTTCCGAGTTCGATGATCTGGTATCCATCAACTCTGCCGGCTTCAACATCCTTGAAGTATCCCCTGGGAATAAAAACTGCGCCCCCGTTTTCTGAGATAAACGGATCATTTATCCCCAGCTTCTTCCTGTAGGCTTCGATCTCCGCCCTTGTCTTGCTGGTGCAAAATACCAGCGGAATCTTTTTTTTCTTTACGAGATTTATGGCAGAAAGCGCTTTTTCATAACAGTATCTGTCATCAACTAACGTGCCGTCGATGTCGGAGTAGATAACGAAACTGGAGGGCATTTTTATGTTCAGGTGAATTCCCGTATGATTTCGCTTGAGTGGTCGACATAGACCCGTATATATGTGAGTATTGTGTTTGATGTGAACTTGTTCACCCTGTTCTGTAGTACTGCTTTCAGGTTCTGGTAGCTGTATCCGGTTGTTGAGTCCATCTGTTTTTTTATGTTATTCCATGGTTTCAGAAGCCTTGGTTTTTTTGTGCGCGACAGCATGTAACCCTCCCCTATGATTTCACTGTATCTTGCTATTCTCTGTTTGTCTGTTTCCATATCCCCCACATCATATATCATGTCTGTTGAAATAGTCTTCACTGTTTCCCCATACGCCTTAATCATCTCTAATGCTGTTTTCCTGTATTCATCGAGTAATTCATCTATATTCCCCATCCCCTCTTCAAGGCCATATCTTCTGATCCAGTAGAACAATGCCATTGAAACCTCAAGCAGCATATCTTCTACGTGTTTCTCATCACCCGGGATGTGCCTGAACAGTCCGAAATCGTATTGTGCTATTCTGTCAATGCCACAGCTATCCCATAACTGGCAGAGTACTGAGATCTCTATGTCGTATCCATTGGAAAATTGCAGTTCATTCAATTTTCTCCTTGTAATTGCGCATTCTCCGCTGAAGGGGTAGGATATTGTGTCAAGGCCGTTGAGGATTCCCTTCCTTGCAAGTAGATTGAGTATTGGAGTCCCAAATAGCCTGGATAGTCTCCCACCTAACGTGTATCCCCCCGGGACCTTATGCTGTCTTATATATGTCGCTTTTGTGAACACCACATCTGACATCTTTTCATCTACCGTGCATTCGGAGTTCCAACCCCTCAATATGGGACGGCATAATCCTTTTATATAGTGTTTTTTGAATGAGATTATGTCTGAATCTATGAAACAGATTATGTCGCCGTAGGTTACGGGCACAGAGAACCAGATATTCCCGCCTTTGCCCTCCTTTACTGTCTCTATCTCCTCATCTGTAAGGATCTTATGCTTGAGATAGATTCTATGTAGATCAGGGTCCACCTGATTCAGGATTCTGAATGAGAAATCGTATCTGCCCTGAAGAGCTTTTTGTTTACCCTCTGGCATGGATCTGACGAACTCCACCTCCCGCGCGAATGTCCTGGAGGATTTCATCGCCGCAGCCAGTAGAAACTCCATAAACCCGAAGTCCGGTTTACCATCCTCTGTTCTGGAACCCTCAGCTATAACAACCTCGTCAATAACCCCCTTGTCTATAAGGCCTCCTAACTCCTTTATAATGTTCAGAACCGTCCTGTTGTATGTTTTATTGTTTTTGTTGAAGGTCGGCATAACAACGGATATGGCGATAGGTCTCTTCCCTGATTCATCTATAACATAGTTCTTGTTTTTTAGTTTCTCTATTTCCCTTATCTGGATCTGTTTAGGTTTCCGGTAGGTGAATGCAGCCATTGCATTATAGATTTAAAACAGAAACGTTAAAAGCTGATTTGTATGTGTTTTCATAGCAGGGGCACCCGTTCCCACTGTACCTGCTTTTCCAGGTGGAGATCACAGATGGGCATTATTCCCCCGATTATTTCTTCTTCTCGTATCTGCTCAGGATGGAGAGGATACGCATAACCTCCGGTCCGAATCCATTTACCAGTATCTTCATAAAGGCAATATCATCCCCGTCTCTTTTTGCCATCTCCTTCACCTCGTTGAGGCAGTAATTCACCTGGTTATAGGTCAACTCCAGTTTTTTGGCGATCTCTCCCTGCCTATAGTTTAATCCACTCAGCTCTACAATCTTGGCTTTCTCGTAATCAGATAACATTTTTTTTTGAATTTCACTTCATAAGATGTTTTGCGATGAGATCAGATACCGTTATTTCGCTTGCTTTGGTATTAATGGTGTCGGTGCATACTAGCTCATCCACGGATTCCCTTATTTTTCCTATGCCTTCTGAAAACACCCCATGGACACATCCGACACTAACGGTTCTTGCGCCCTGGGATCTCAGAAACCTCGAGGCCTCAATTACTGTGCCTCCTGTGGCGATCATATCATCCAGAATGATGGCATCTTTTGCCTCAACATCAAGTTTCTTAAGTGCGAACTCCACCTCGTAGTCGGATATCCTGGTTTTTTCCAGGTAGTCGAATTCGCATCCCATCACATTCGATGCCTCCTTTACCTGATTAACTGCTCCTTTATCCGGGGCTATTAGCACAGGATCCCTGGTTTTATCCCTGAAGTATTTTCCAAGCAGAGGGAACGCATCCAGGTTTCTTATTTTTATTCCATGGAACTTAAGCTCCCCGCTGTCGTTAAGGAAATGACAATTTAGCGTGATTATGGAATCCGTGAATTGATCAATTATCCTAAGCATGGTCTTTGCAGAGAGGGCTTCTCCCGCCCTGAAGCGTTTATCCTGCCTGGCATATCCCATATATGGTATTACTGCAGTGATATTCTCTGATCCGAGATCCCCAACGAGATCCAGGAGAAGGAAGAGCTCTGTTAATGCATCACTGCTATCTGTGCTGTGGATTACCGTGCACGTCTCTCCTTTTAAGCTGGATTTTATCCTCAGGTATATCTCATTATCTGAGAACCTCCTGTTTTCGATTTCGGCGATGGGAGATCCACATATAATAGATAACCTCCGGGTTAGAATCAGGGAGTTAGAACCAGGAACAAGAATCATTTTTAAATAATAAAAAAAATAAAAAAGAAGAAAGAATATTTTTTTAGATTTTCTTAACTCTCTCCACTCCCTTCTTGCTGACAACCGGCTTCTTTACCTTTGCTGGAAGCCATGAAGGTCTGTTGGCTGGGGAATCCACTATCTTTGTACTCCCCTTGAACACGTGTATGGAGTAGGTTTTGTCTTTGTTTCTCCTTCCTCTCTCCCGGAGTTTTATGTCCTTAAAACCCCTGGTAGCGGCCTTTAATGCTGCCTGCCTGGGTGTTTTGCCCGTAAACACATGTTTTTCACCTTTGTCCTTCATCTCATAGTACTTTTTCGTCATTTTAAATCACATCTTAAAATCAGCTTCGTATATTATTGAAATATATTCTTTAAAAAGCAAATATAACAACAAGAGTGGAAAAACTGGTCTTATGTGTGGATCGGGATAACGATCTGGGTGAAAAAGCAGGAGTAGTCGGCCCTATTGTCGGAGTGAAGGATAATCTTTTGGCAGCCCAGGCTCTGGCACTTAAGGATCCAGAGGATACGGATGTGAACGCAGTTTTTGAGGCAGTGAAAACCGCCCAGGAATTAGGTGCGGAGGTAGTGACCCTCACAGGAGATAAGAGTGTTGGAGTAGCATCTGATATTAAGATCACGAAACAGCTTGAAGATATTATCCGGAAATTTAAGCCAGAGGGTGTTATCCTGATCACAGATGGGGCGGAAGATGAGCAGATACTTCCGATAATCGAGTCCAGGGTCAAGATCATCTCCATAAAGACGGTGATTGTCCGACAGAGCCGGGAGCTGGAGAAGGCCTACTTCACCGCACTGCACTTTATGAAGGAGATAGAGGAGGACCCTACTCTCGCCAGACTGGTCTTTGGAATACCTGGTTTAATCCTGTTGTTTCTGGCGATTGGCGGTATCCTGGATGTCATGTTTCAGGCGATGACCTTGATTCTGGCGATAATCGGCGGTTATCTCATAATCAAGGGTTTTGGGTATGAGGAGGATGTTTTCTCGAGGATCTCGAGTTTCCTGTCCTCAATGTCTCTTGAGAGGGCAAGCACCCTCACCTATATGATTGCACTGATCCCTTTAATCCTAGGCCTTCTGGCTGGATTAGACACCTATGATGATACGAAACCTATAGGTTTCGAGTTCATCGCTTCAGCTTTCATTATTGGATCTGCGGATATGGTTCTGATTGCAGTAATAGTCGTCATTATTGGCCACATCATTGATGACTACAGGTCAGGGAAGTATCTCAATATCAGAAGGGATTTGATGATATTTGCCTTCTTATTCCTGCTCGTAATCGCTGTTAAATCCGGGGCGAAATTCCTGCTGAATGAGATCGGATTATATGATTTCGGCAGATATGATTTTGCATTGGAGTTAATTCTGGGGATAGTTATTTTTGTTTTCATGATCATATTCACCAAGTATATGTTCATAGAGGAGATAAGAGCCAGGCGGAAATTGATTGATAGATTCCAGGGGGGGGATGTGTATGATGAGAATAATCACAAGGTGGGAAGGATATCCAAGGTCCTCCTCGACGGCACCAGTTTGGTGGGCATCAAGGTGGGGCGTAAGAAGATAACTATGGACAACATCATATCCACTGAAGAAGGCAGGATTCTGGTGAAGGCAGTCTGAGGTTATCCCTCACCTTCGCTGCCACATAACTTCCTCAGGTTTTCCACTGCGAGTTCACTGCCTTTTGCGATCAGGATGTCTCCTCCAAGGATCCGGGTACCTTTCCCCGGGGAGTATATCCAGGAGGGGCCTCTCCTTATCGCCCTTATGTAGGCTCCTGTCTCTGTTGAGATACTCAGCTCCCCCAGGGTCTTATTTATTAACACTGAACCTGATTTCACCTGGGTTCTGATCACCCTCTCCGCACTCTCCCCTAAAAAGCTTTTATAGATGGGGTGGTCTCCTATCCCTCTCAGAACAACATCCACTATATCATCTGCGGAGTTTGCGATGTTTTCCGCTGAAAGAGCTACGTGAGATATCCCTGCAAGATCTGCTGCATCCTCTATTGTCCTTGCAGAAAGCAGTAAAAGCCCCTCGATTTCATATTGTAGGTCGTCCATCCTGCTTTCCAGCGTCTGTACTTCTTCTGCTATCTCCCTGCTGTTGGTCAGGAGGGCAGAGTAAGCCAGGTCAACCATTAGCTCTGAGGTATCTCTCATCTCAATCAGAACGTCTTTGACTGTACGTTTTTTAGAAATAGATCTTTCAACTATGTCATCAACTTCCTGTTCAGTCATTTTATTACTATGGTCTATATATTGTTTTCTTTAAATATAAGGGATGTGGATGACGAGCTCTACCGCAATTAACAGGCAGAAGATGGTGAGTATATCCCCTACCGTTGACAGGGAGGGCATAAGTACATTATCGGGGTCGATGTCGTGGCCGAATGTGAATACTGCTGTGGCAATAGTTAGCAGGGTGAGTATTAAACCAGCCAGTACGCCGGCTATGAGGGAGATGGCCGTCAGTTTAAGGATTGATGCATGTTCCTCGAAGTGAGTCAGCCCACAGAAGTGAGCCAGCTCATAGACGTAATAGGCGACAACCCCTAAAAAGAAGGACATCATCACATTCAGGATGATGGATGCCCAGACATTATCTGAGATGGTTTTGTTCCACCTCAACCTGGGCTCTATTAAACCAAGGTGTAGTGCAGATGAAAGCCTGGATCCCAGGGCCCCGGATATGTTTCCTCTCATCCCGAGGATAGCCGGAAGCAGAACCAGAAGGCCTGGGATCTCAACCAGTTTATTCTGCATATCCTCTAAGATGACACCTGCGATAACTCCGCCAACTGTAGTGAGAAGAAGTATGGGGATACTCTCCTTCAGTATTTTCTTTATCAGGAGCATATAATCTATTGAAAGGGATACATTAAATTATGGAATTCTGTGTTGCCGAATATATATGCGACAGAGATCTCCATCAGATTCCCCACGAGAACAGATGCGACGAAAGCAAGAAATAGGATTGGGGCGAATTTTATCCCCCACTTGATTCTTATTTCTTTCGGGATTTTACCTTCAGCCGCCAATTCCTTAATAGCCTTTATATCATTACGTGTTAAGCCCTCTATGTCTCTCTTACTTGCGATTTTTTTATCATCTACCTTGATATCCTCTGCAACCACATCCCACTCCATTAACTCATCCACTGCCACGGTTTTTTGCAGGGCCTGGATCTCCACAGCCCTCAGGTAGAATGAGAGTACGACAATGAATGGTATGCACAGGTATATGAGGGTTACTGACGGCCCTATAGATATCCACAGGGAGAAGATCGCGGGTATGAAGGATAGTATTATCAACAGCAGGGTGGTTCTTGTCTTAAAATATCCTATGAATTCCTCGATTACCTCTTTTTTCATCAACCCCAAGATCAGGCTGTAGATGATGAGGTAGGGAGCTGATATCAGTGCCATATTTATAAGGTAGTCTATGTAGTAGGGCAGGACGCTCACATCTTTAAAGTAACCTGCGGCATCCAGGAAAGCCAGGGAACACCCGATCCCAGTCAACAGCTTCACATCCCCGCCTCCCCACTCCCCCATATAAAAGAGTATGTATGCGAGAATAAAATAGCCGGCACCTAGGAGAAGAGCATTTCCGAAGAAGTCTATATCACCTGTGTAGACTGAATAAATCAGTGAGTAGATGAGGATTGTTACTATCAACCCTATGCTTATTTTCTCCGGGATCTCTCCTGTCCTCAGATCGAAGTAACTTCCCATGATGAGGAAGAGGGTGGTTATCCCGATTATCGAAAGCTCTATCATCGTCTTAGTATTCCTTCCCTGCTTGTTTTTCTATGTTGAATTTAGCGGTGTCTGCTATGGCCATAACTGACATTACCCCTGCCTGAATTGGATCTGACACCACAAGATCGGCTGCATCTGGCACGGAGCCGGCCATTTTCAGAGAAACCACCGGGATGCCCTGCCTCTGTATATCTCTCACGGCGTTTGTTATCTCTCCTCCCATCAGTGAGCCGGCCAGTATCAGTATTCTTGCTCTGGGGAGCCTTGCCACTGCTCTTACCGCTTCTGCGGTTTCTTTCTCTCCGACCAGGGGGATGGTGTCCACAGATATTTTTTCTCCTCTTATGTTGTGTCTGTCTGCTTCTGATATGGCTCCCTTTGCCACTTCCGCCACCTGTGCTCCTGCCCCAACTACTATTACCCGTTTCCCGTATATCTGATGGAATGTGGGTACTGTTGTTATTGCGATGGTGACCTCTAATTGTGTGAGGTCCCTGATTAGTGGGCGCATGTTACCTACGTTCTCTATTTCAAGGTAGAGGTGTACTGTTTCATCTCCTGTGATGTGCTCTATGTGGGTGATGTTGCCTTTGTATTCTGCTATGGTGGTGGTTACCTTCTGCAGTGCCCCTGTAACGTTCTTTAATTCAATCCAGATTGCGTTTTCTTCCTGATCCATCTTTTAGTATAATTTATTATGAACATTATTAATTAAACATGGAGAAAGAAGAACTGGATGCTTATCGGAGGGCGGGGGAGATAGCATCAGAGGTTAGGGGGTGGAGCAGGAAACTGGTTAAGGAGGGTGCCGGGGTCTTTGAGATCACCGAAAGTATTGAGGGTAGGATTAGGGAGGCGGAGGCAGGGATCGCTTTTCCGGTGAATGTCTGCATCAATGATGTTGCCGCCCACTATAGCGCAAGGTTTAATGATGATGCTGTGATAGGGGGTAGGGATGTGGTTACCGTTGATCTTGGGGCTCATGTTGATGGTTTTATCGCAGATACAGCGTACACGGTTGATTTGTCGGGGGATTATGGGGGGATGCTGAAGGCAAATAAGGATGCGTTGGATGAGGTTTTAGATTTTATTAAGCCTGGTGTTTCTGTGGATGAGATTGGGGCTCTGGTGCAGGGGGTGATTGAGGTGGCGGGCTATAAGCCTATAGAGAATCTGACCGGCCATGAGATGAAGCAGTATGACTTGCATGCCGGGCTTTCCGTACCCAGTATCAGGGTTCCCTATAAGTGGGAGATCAGGGAGGGTATGGTGTTGGCGGTGGAGCCTTTTGCAACAGACGGGCAGGGCAGGGTTGTTGAGTCTAAGAGGGTGGATATATTCAGCTTGAAGAAGAGGAAACCTACCAGGTTGAGGAAGGCAAGGGTTTTGCTTGATGAAATCGAGGAGAGGAGGACGCTGCCTTTTGCGCAGAGGTGGTTTGCTAGAAGCTATGGTCCCATGCAGCTGGATTTGATGTTAAGGAATATGGTGGCTCAGGGTATTCTGAGGGATCATCCGGTATTGCATGAGAAGAGCGGGGGCATAGTCAGCCAGTTTGAGCATACGTTGATTGTTACGGCAGATGGTTGTGAGGTAACAACCATCTGAGTGGAGGTTCGCATATAACGTATTATCGGAAATCGTTCCGCTCATTTGAAAATTTTAGATTATTGCTATTTCACCACAACAAAATAACTTTTCTTTTATTAAGATGTAATCCTTAGCATGATAATAAAAACGATATAACTCACAGATACTTACAACACAATAAAAATGCAAGTACGAATATCAAAAGGAACATATAAGGAAGTAAAGAATGCGTCTAAAACGCTTGGATTTAACGAACAAGATATTGTAGAAAGAGCAATTGCAGTTTATCTTGATATGATCCAGAAACAATTAGCATTAAAGCAGGAGTTTTTAGCATGGGATGAATTAAGTGATGAAGCACTTGATAATTTTGAAAATTCGTTGTGAAAATGGAAAATGGCGAGATATGGCTTGTTGAAATTCCTGCAGCGGGAGGTCATGAGCAGAGTGGGATGAGACCTGCTATCATTTTATCGGAAGTGGAAGCTGGAATAGTTATTATTATTCCTTTTACATCTAATATTCAGGCGTTACGGTTCCCTCATACAATAGAGGTCAACCCCTCGGCAGCGAATGGTTTAAAATCAAAATCCATAGCGTTGGTGTTTCAGTTGCGGGCTATTGATAAGAAGAGAATAAAAAACAAGATAGGAAAAATTGAGGGCAAAATAATGGGAAAAATTAATAAGATGATTAAGGAAATGCTTTACCTTTAAAAATTATTTACTTTAGAGGGTTCCACGACATCAGATAACAAAGTGTATCCGCTGCGTCGCTCTCTTCGGTCGCTCCGCAACTTCGAATACACTCCTCCGTTATCGGGAATAATGCTTTGGCGATTAATATAGAAAAAATTGTTTTAAAAAGATGGAAACAAAAAAAATAGGGCTTATAGCTCTTATAGGATTGCTTTTGATTGGAGTTGTTGTGTTGAGTGGATGTATTGGCGGAGAAGAGCAAGCAGTGAAAACACCTTCAGGGGAACCGTATGTAGAGAAGGAGACATGCGGGTACTCCTATGAGCCCTGCTGTGAAGGGAATCGGTGTGAGAAGGGTTACGTTTGCATCAGCGGAAAATGTAAGCCGTGCGGAGACTCGCGTCAACCCTGCTGTGAGGGCGAAAATAGATGTCTGGAGGGACATATATGCGGTTCTGATGATAAGTGCCGTGAATGCGGGGGATATAATGATCCATGCTGTGAAAACAACACCTGTAGCGAAGGTTATGTATGCGGGTCTGATGGTAATTGCCACTCTTGCGGTTATAGTGATAAGCCATGCTGTGAGGGAAATGTTTGTAGGGATGGTTATGTATGCGGTTCTGATGGTAAGTGCCATTCTTGCGGTTATGGTGATAAGCCCTGTTGCGGGGGAAATGTTTGTAGGGATGGTTATGTATGCGGTTCTGATGGTAAGTGCCATTCTTGCGGTTATGGTGATAAGCCCTGCTGCGGGGGAAACTCGTGCAAAGAAGGCTACGTCTGTGGATCAGATGAAAAATGCCACCACTGCGGGGGATATGATCAGGTGCCTTGCGGAGGGAATAAATGCAATGAAGGCTATATCTATGACGCATCCGACGGGAAATGCCATTCCTGCGGGGGATATAATCAAGCATCTTGTGAAGGGAATAAATGCGATGAGTGGTATTACTATGATGCCTCTGACGGAAAGTGTCATCCGTGCGGAAGCTCTAATAAACCCTGCTGTGAGCAGAATAAATGCAGGGGATGGTATAAATGTTCTGGCGGAAAATGCATTAATCCCTT
>CBFCYF010000035.1:0-15537 GCA_965602195.1 uncultured archaeon
AGATGCAATGATGCTCTTCACAATGAAAACCCAGTCGATTTCGAATCTGAAATAACGGAAAGAGAAATAATAAACAAGAATAACCAATATCAAAAATGAGATGAATGTTGAAACCGCTGCACCGATTATTCCAAAGAGAGGTACGCAAATGATATTCAGAACAAAATTGATAACCCCTGAGATAAACAACACCAGCGTAATTAATTTAGTTTTATTGATCATTGCCAGTATATAGGCAAATATTATATAGACTCCATACAAAACTGATCCAAAACCAATAAGAGGCAATATATAAACACCTTCTCTTACAAATTCTGCTGTGGTTAAAATTAAAATTATTTTTGATGCCAGCATAGTTAAACCAAATGCGGATGGTATCGACAACATCAGCAGGTATTTTAAAGAGAATCTGAGGTGCATGTTTACTTCATGAATCCTATTTTCCCCGTAATACCTGGAGATCACAGGCAGCAATATAAGTCCGATTGGTGCTGAATAAAGCATGACGATATTTGCTATATTGTAGGCTGCGGAGTATAGCCCAATGGCTGCAGAATCCATAAAGTAGGCGATGACATATCTATCACTGGAATTTACAACCCATGCAAAAAAGGCCCCGGGGAGCAACGGTAATCCATATACCAGATATTTCTTAATTTTTTTGAATCGAGGCATACACAATCCTATCCTCTTAATTATCAGAAAGGATAGGATAACAACTATAAAAAAATCGATAAACATGAAGGAGTAGATTACAGATAACAACCCTGAACCTCTTGAAACAAAAAAGGCGGCAATTAATAAAGCAGGAATATTTTTCAAGATTATAAAAACAGCATATTTATTTACTTCATTAAATGCTACAAAAAACTCTGTTGTAACAAAAATTATTGATTCCAGAAATAGCATCAAAGCACATAATTTTACTATCATAACAGTATCTGGAGCCCCAAATATATTGGATGCTATTGCCCCTGGAAAAAAAATCATTAAAGATGAGACTATTAGTGTGAGGGTAGAGATTACAATGAGGATAGAATAGAAGCTCTCCCGTACTTCACTAATCTCTTTATCTGCAGGTAAAAATCTAAGCATTGAGGAAACTAGTCCTAAAGAAGCAAGAGGTATTATCAGTGAGATTGTAACATTGAACTGAGCCCATAGTCCATAATCTGATGCTCCCAGGAACTTAGTAAGTATAGGTAGTAGGATAAGCCCTCTTAAGAGCAATATAATGTATGTAATCCCTGTCAAACCTATATCCCTGGCAAACCTCCCATATTCAGACATATTAACTCTATCAGCGATTTCACGGTAGATAATGATCACCTAAGCCTCGAACACGCTCATACTGCCCCTTTAAAACATAATATTGATTATATATTTGTGAAGCCACGTACTTTAATGTTTAGGGGGGAGGTTACTCAAACCCCTTAATATCGATTTTAGTTAACGATAGTATCCCATAATTTAGTCACAACAAAATCAGATGTATTTACTGCAACGCCGTTATATTTTGTTATGTTCAATATATTGAACAGTAGAGGCTAATGCCATGAGCCCAGATACAAATGTAAAGATTAAGGATGTTAGAAGCTACTGGAACAGCAATCCACTTTGTGCGCATGCTATACCTTGTCCGCTTGGAACACCTGAGTATTTTAGGTTCTACGATAAACTGCGTGAGATTAACGAACCGCTAAATTTTTCATATGCCTTGCATGAGTATAAAAAATTTGCTGGAAAAAAAGTGCTTGATGTAGGATCCGGCAATGGTTATGTGTTGAGTAAATATGCGCAGGAGGGAGCTATGGTGTCTGGCGTAGACATAACGGAAGTTGGAGCTTGGCTTTGTCGCAAGAGATTTGAACTGCTGGGTTTAGAGGGTGATTTCTATGTGGGAGATGCAGAAAAACTGCCGTTTAAAGATGAAACCTTTGATTGTGTATGTTCGATGGGGGTTTTACATCATATCCCAAATCCAGAGAAAGCAATCGTGGAAATCCATCGTATTTTGAAAAAAAACGGACGACTTATAATCATGGTTTACCACAGAAACTCCACCCAGTATATGATCAGGATACGTTTGATTTCAGCGATAACAGGGAAGAGTATGCGGGAGGTAGTAAACGAATACGATGGAGTTGGAAACCCTAAGGGAATAGTATATTCACGAGCAGAACTTAGGGGATTACTCAAAGATTTTGATAAAGTTGAGATGTTTGTAGATCTATTGAAGGGAAATATGATTTTTCCGAAATGCACAGTTCCAGCTATTTTTCTAAAACCATTTAAAAGAAAATTTGGGTGGTTCCTATACGCGAAAGGGGTTAAATCAGAATTAGGACGACAAGAAAATTTTGTCTGAAAGACAAAATTTTGTGCTGCAGGATAAGATTATACTTTATCCTACAGTAAAAAAATGTTAGATGATATAATGATCCCCTGGACTGCATAAATCCCATTTTCCATTTAAACATAACGATTGTGGAGCATATACCTGGCCTGATTTTGCACACCAACCACCACAAGCCACACAATCACTTACACCGCAAGAAGCGGTTACAGTACCGCCGCAACCGTTTTCACTACCATCATAGTATTCATTGGTTCTTCTCACAGTAATCGATCTCCATAGACCACTATTACACTCCCAACCACTTTGGGTGTGGGGGCCTCCTGGACTGCACAAATCCCATTTCCCATTTAAACATAACGATTGTGGAGCATATACCTGGCCTGGTTTTGCACACCAACCACCACAAGCCACACAATCACTTACACCGCAAGAAGCAGTTACAGTACCGCCGCAACCGTTTTCACTACCCCCGTGGTATTCATTGGTTCTATCTACAACAAGAGGTTTCCATTTACCGTCATCACACTCCCAACCAGCTATATCATCCCCCTCTCCATCATCCTCTCCTTCCCCATCTCCTCCGTCATCATCTTCCTCACCTCCTCCGCCATCGTCTCCGCCACCCTTTACCTCACAATCTACCTCGAAACTGCTTCCGCTCTCACATACCTTACTATCAGTTGTGTATTCCAGATTAGTGAATTCATAGGAGGGTGTGGAATAGTGGAAGGGGCCGGGGTTTTTATTGAAGTCCCCTATACTCCTGTCGGTTGTGTATTTAACCACGATCCTGTAATCTACAGGGAAATCTTTTTTGAATTCCAGGGGTGCTGTTTCCCCGTCCTCCAGGATGAGGGGGTGGTTCACACAGACCTCGAATTTTTCTTTTGATTCCTCATGTAGGGTGGAGTAATCCACGATAGAAGCATTGATTTTTATTGTTCCGGTTATTGTGAGGGTGACGTGGCTGTCGTAGTCATCGCATACCCAATCCCACTCACAGCAGTTGTCGTCGCCGCAGTCTTCATCTTCTTCAGGTCTGTCGACACATACGTAGTGTCCGCAGTCACAGAATCCTGTTGCTTCCCGCCTCACACTGGTTTTTATCTCATCTGTCTCCAGTTTAATGGCACAGTCTTCGGTTGTTATGTATGAGAAGTATTCTCCGTTACTTGCTTTTCTTTCTATGTGGATCACGGCCCGGTTAAGGACGTCAGCTACTTTCTTCGGGTCCTCCATCCAGGTAGTCCAGGCCTCAGGTTTAGGGTAACTGCTTTCACATGGGTCGTTTTCGTCTCCGTGAGCTGCAGCAGACAATTTCATTTTATCCCCCCAACATGATGTGGGGCTGCCGCCGCAGCTTATCTCAGGGATTAAACAGTTCTCCAGTTGATCAGCTAAACTGCCCTTAAATTCAGCTTCCAGGCCCGTTGATAGGTCTCTCAGGAGGAATATCCTGGCTCCTGTGAATTTCTCTGCGCCCAAGGCAGAGGACATATCACTTCCACCGGATTGTATGTTTTTTCCGGCTACAGATACCATAAATCCTTCTCTTCTTTCTTCTTCGGTGCCAGGCTCGATTTCCACAGTGAATGTTCCGGTGACTGCCAGGTTTTCATAGGAGTTGAAGTTTGCTAGGTCGGCTGCTATATCCTCCCTCAGCTTATTTATCAGTGCCCCCTCAGCAGGTATGCCTTCTTGCCCGGCATCGTATGCTGCCTGGTGGGCGGATAATAGGGTGAGTGTTTTCAGTGAGGATTTAGGTTCCTCCAGGTTCAGGATGTCTTTGTTCAGTTTACCTTCTTCGGCTATGCTTTTGGCTTTGCTTGAGTCTATACTCATGAGGTGGATGGCTATCAGCACCGCAAGGAGGATGAGTGCTACGATGAAGAAGGGTGAAACAGCAAAACCCTTAGAGTTCAAATTATATCTCATTTTTATTCATATTTATTGAACAAAGTATTATATATTATTACATTAGTCAAATAAAAATCAGAGGATATGAAAACAAAAATCGGAAATAAAGGCCAGATGGCATGGTTCGACATGATAATAATCCTTTTATGCATCACTTTCTTCACAGCGGGAGTGTGGGCATTCACGCTAGGCGGAAAGACAGCAGATACACAGGCCCAGAGAAGCAAACAGGATTTCACCCACTCCCTGCTCATAGGCACACTCTACACCACACTGGACGCAGACAATCCCCGGCTGCGGGGTAAAAGCATATCTGATGTGCTGGGAATGTATTTCACAACGCAGGAAGATAAGGTCACCAAGGAGTTTATCAAGGAACAACTTAAGGAGATTATGATCCACAAGTACCTGGAAGATAAGGGCTCTGTTGAGGGAGGCGACATTGAATGGTTCCTGTGCGAGGAAGACAGGGAAATCTGCTTCCACGGCGTAGTGGACTCAATAGAGGAGTGCGAAGACGAAACAGTTAATGTCCTCAGCACCACCTCTGCAAGCGCGGAGATAATATATCCTAAGGAGGGAGGTAGTGATAGGAGGATAATGTATCTCATAATAAAATGGAAGTAGGTATATTGGAGGCTGTTGCCTCCCAGGTAGTGGTATTGTTTTTCCTGATGATTGGAAGCGGAGTGGGGGAGCAGCTGGCTAGTTTCATGTTCGGCCGGATAAAAGGCAGATTAAACCAGATCATCTATATCCTGCTTTTCATGCCTCTCTTTGTTCTCGGAGGATATGCATATATTCTTTTTGGGATATCCAATGCCCTGCTGAGCACTGCATTATTTTTTGGCCTGTGGGGTGTTATGGTGGTTTTTGTCTCCAGGGGCATCCTGTATCTCGGAGGCAAGATGTGGGGTGTGAAACTGAAAAGCAGGAAGCGTGGGATTAGAGGTAAATTGCTCACCAGATACCTGAGGAAGTATGAGGTGGAGGATCATGAGGTTAAGGAGATATTGATGAGGGTGTGTGAGTCAGGGAGGAAAGGAGAGAAATTGTTTGAGGGGGGGGCGGAGTGGGTCAGGGTAGACCCGCATGCTTTATGCTATGAGCTTTCAAATAGGGGTTTTGAGGTGAATCATATTCTTGAGGCGTTAACCAGGGTATTAAGGCTGAACACGGAAGAGGCAGCCATGATCTGGAGGAAATCTAGCGTTTAATGCGTTTAATGAGTACCGCAGACACCAGGACGACGAAGGCTGAGGCTACTAGGATGGGGGTGGTTGAGGGTTCGTTTTCTTTTACATTAACCCGTGATTTGATTTCCCTGGCTAGGGTTTTCCCGGATTCTGTAAGATACCATCTGTTGTTTACCATGCCGGATACGATGTCAACTAGGGATTTCTGATAATTTCTCAGTGGTTTCCATGAAGGGTATGCGGCCGGGAGGGTTTCATAGGCACGCAGCTTTCTTTCTTTTGTGTGAACATCATCTATTTTCTCGATTAGTTTCTCTTCATAGTTAAGGTATTTCTCTGTGTTGTCAGGGGAGAATGAATCAATTGATTTTTCGAGGTACGTGGCTGTTGTTAAGTATAGTCCTGCGATTTCCAGCGAGTCGTTTTCTATACCCAGGATTTCGTTATCTGCTATTGATGTGAAGTAGTTGGAGTAATCTTTTAGTTGCTGGATGTTGTCTTTTCCGTAGTTGTTGTGGATTGTTTTGGCTGTGGAAAAAGTTAGTAGTGTGTTGTTGTCTTTCACTGCTTTCCCTTCCTTGTTCAGTAGCATTGAGCCGCTGTATATGAGTGTTCTTGAGTAGTCTATCCAGAAGTAGGTGTTGTTTCTGTATTCAAGGGGTGTTATGTTAGCTATGATCTCATCATATCCCTTGTATCTGAGGGCGCCGTCTTCTGCGTTTCGGGAGGGAAAAGCTGTTGCTGAAGATAGAATCAGTGCCAGGGTTAGTGTCAGCGGTAGTGTTTTGTTCATCTTTTTTATTGTATGCGAGAGTATACAAGTTAAAAATTGCGAAGCAATTTTTTTTATCTTGCCAGGGTCAGGCTCAGGGTTCCAGGGTGATAGTTTTTTTCGTCTGTTCTTATGGAGGCGGGCAGGTTTATCGTGATTTTCCCAAGTTTAGGTGTGTGTGAGTCCAGTGAGCCGCACGTCCATTCCTCTTCTTTTTTCTGGTCTACGACGATTATGCTGCATTTTTTTCCGTCGCATAGGCTGTTGCAGTCCATGTTTTTTAGTTTCTCTGTGTCAAGTACGCGGGTGTGTTTGGATTGGGGGGATTCCCAGGATAGTTGGGTGGATGCTTTGTCTGCGGTTATTAGGGCTGACCGGTATAGGTCTAGTTTTGCGTGTCTGATTTCGTGGTCTGCGAAGGTTTTCACTGTTACTGCGAGTATGACTGCAACGGCTAGTACTGCGACTACTATGTGTATCAGGTCTTCTCCGAGGGGTCCCATCTGTCCTTTGTTGTTTAGTTTTTTCATTTATTTTTTTTTTATTTATAGACCATCAGGAGGTTTGTTCCTTGGGGTGTGGTGGAGCCTGTTTTTTTCCAGAAGGCTACTGTGACCGTCATTTTGCCTGTGAGTGTGCTTCCTGCGTAGTTTAGTTCAACGCCTTCCACCGGGAACTCCACCACTTCGTTGTTTCCTGTTAGAGTTAGTTTGCTGCTTTCTATGTTTATCTGGTAGTCGGGCGGTATGGCCAGCTCAACTACTTCCACGGATCCCACATCAGCCATGATATGTATTTCGTCTATGGTTTCTTTTAGTTTAATGGTTTCTTTCGTTGCTTTTCCTTTATCCATTATCTTCTCCCATTCAGTCATGGCCGGGAACACGATTGTTGCGGTCATAACAAGAACGAAGGCAGCGAATATCATGAAAAAGGGTGCGGTTTCAACTCCTTTTTTTGATCGTAGTAATGACCTCATTTTTTTCTCCATTGTTTTTTAGCGTGAAAAAAAAAGAAAAAGAAAAAGAAGTTGGGAAGGAAGAAGGTGGGAAATCCACCTTTTTTGTTGGTTCTAGGATCGATTTTATTAAATCGAGCAGCAATAGAACGAACCATCTTCACCTTCTTTACAAGTACCCTTATCTGCTTCACAACGGCTAGTACAGATCTCCATACTTGTGGATGCTCCCAGACTTGAAGAACCTGCTCCGCATGGGTTTATTTCACCTACCGGATCATCATTTGTGTAGTCTCCCATTACCTTATCTGCTTTCTCAGTGGCTTTGGTAATAAAGCTTCCTCCACTTGTACCTGCCTGCTGTGCTAGGGTTAGGGCCGTGACAAGCGCTACTCCTCCCACAACAAAAACCAGTCCCCAGTTCTCCATACCTTTCCTGTTCCTAAGCAAGGAACGGAACTTCCTTCCCATTTTGTTCCATATTTTCTCGTTTTTCATGTCCATTTTTCACCTCTATTTATATTTGGTAGTATATACCAATTTTCTATTTAGTTTTCTATATTTAAATATTGTTTCTATATTTAAAAATAAACATAAATAATATTTACCACATCAATATATAGATATCCTTTATTTAAAAATGATGAAATCATACTACAAGAACAGCTGTATCCTCATCAACCAACATTTCTCAGAAATGTTCAAAGGAATAAACCTTAAATGGAAGAAAGAACTGGAAGACGCCCTAACATTCACCGAACTCGGCCTAAAACCTAAAGAAGTAACCATCTTCGCATGGACCATAGCACTAACACTACTCACACTATCCTTCACCGGGGCCCTGATAGCCATGAGAACAGGACCCAACCCCATGTACGTTATACTGGCAGGTATAGCGCTGGCAGGAGCAGCACTATACCTCATACCCGCATACCCCACAAGACTCGTTATCTTTGAGAGAATGAAATCCCTCGGCTACGCACCCAGACTAATCGCATACCTTGTGATCCCACTGAAACAAGACCCCAACATGGAAAAAGCCGCAAAATTCGCCGCAGAACACGGAGAAGACAAACTCACCAAAGACCTGAGAGGCCTGCTCTGGAAGACATGGTCCGGGGAATACAAATCCATAGACGAAGCCCTCCCCATGCTCGGCCACAAATGGGGCGAACACATAAAAGGAATCAAAGACTCTCTCTACGCCATAAGAACATCCCAGATGGAGAAACACGAGAACCGTAGACTGGACACACTGGACAGGACACTGGATGATCTACTGGCAAATATACAGGAAAAATTCAAGGAATTCGCAGAAGACCTGCGGACCCCAACAGCATTCCTGTTTATGGGAGGCGTACTTCTCCCGATGGTGGCAGTAATATACCTGCCCGCCACATCCATGCTAGGTTTCGGCTTAGCCACACCAGCCAATATCTCAATCGGACTAGCTGTGATCATAGTATGCATCATTATATTCTCAGAATACATACTGGCAAAAAGACCCGTCACATTCTCCCCAATCGAAGTCCCAAGAGACTACCCGGGTCTGCCAACACCCGGAAAAACCAGGATCTTCAGAAGAGAATGCTCCATACTAAAGTGCTCCCTCGGAATAGCAGGATTAATATCCGCCGGAAGCATCCCCTACCTTCTAGGGTTCTCTGAAGGCATATGGGGTCAGCTGAACACCCTGCCATTAATTCTTGGGGTGGGAGCAGGATTATGCGTCTACCTTAGATGGGATGCCCAGCCCAGACTGAAGGCCAGGAACGAAATAGAGCAGGCAGAAGAAGATACGATAGAGGCATCATTCCACATCGGAAACAGGCTGATGACCGGAACCCCGGCAGAAGAAGCCCTGATAAAAGTATCCAAGTTACTCTCAAACCCCACAGAGAAGTCCCGGCTAGGTGACATCCTGGAGGATACAGCCAGGAACATCAGATACATGAACCTAACACTGGAGGATGCATTCTTCCACCCGGATAAGGGCTCCCTGAAGAACGTCCACTCAGGGTTAATTCGAAGCATATTCAAGATGTTCGTGATCAGCATGAGACGCGGCGTAAGATCCGGCGCAGAAACACTGATAGCATCAGCAAACCACTTCAAGGATATAAAGAAGGTTGAGAAATCAGTCAAAGATAAAATAGCTTACACCACCTCAATGATGAAGATCACAGTTGCATTAATCACCCCCGCACTCTGTGCCCTGGCCCCCCCGCTTGTCGGGATATTTGAGGCGGTTCTGAACAAATACAACAGCGGAGGAGAAAACAGTATGATAGGGAACATTGGATTTAGTATCATCCAGCCGCCATCAATAACCCCTGAGGTCCTGACCCTCATCATAGGAGCCTATATGATCACCCTGTCAGTTATTTTGATGAGATTCGCAACAATACTCGAAGAGGGGAATGATGAGATAAAGATAAAGATGAGCATATCAGATGCCCTACCAAAGACATTAATTATTTTCACCGTGGTTTTATTTGCGGCGAAATTATTCTTCGCCAAAGCAGTAATCTAAAAAATGGAGTGGGGACTACCGAAACTCGCAATAATAATGTTGAGCATAATAATACTAGCATTAATGCTGAATTTTTGCACCGAATTCGGCAAAGTACTTGAGAAAGATAAAATAATTCAGGATTCCATAAACAAAGACAGGATAAATGAAATCAAGGAATCCATACCCTCAACCGTAACCGGAATAATCATCAGCCAGATAAGTTTAGATAAGAGGTAGGTAAGAAAATGGAATGCAAAACCACTTTAAAGAAAGGAAGAATAAGGAAACTCCACGTAGAATGCGCAGACTGCAAATATGGGGGCAGCCTAAATGACCCGGCCTGCTTCGAAAGAACAATGAATATGCTTAAAACATATCAGGTGAAGGGGATACAATACAACAAGAAAGACTTCAGCGAGAGCTATAGTGAGAGAGAGGTGGACCTGCTTGTGGAGCTGATGGAAGTAATAAGCAGGATGGAAGAGGAAAAAATCTGGGAGAATCTTGAATGTAAACAGGAGGAGGAAGAGAAAAGATATACTGAATTCCTGAAGGATATAGTGAAGGAATTCCATTCCCACCCGACAAAAGCATATGATATGCTGAGGGGTGTGATAAAACAATACGAGATGAAACTCGAAAACAAATCAAGACTCAGCTTTCAATACAGGTTCAGGTCCTACCAGAACACATTATATCGCAGGGGTATCAAGTCCTACATGAGTATTTTAAAAGATATAAGGGACAGGGTGGATGAATGTGAGTTGATAAAGGCGCATAAGAGGGGTGTACTGCAGGAGTTGTTCACGCCTATAGTTCAGCCGGTGTTCGTATCTTCACATATAGATATGAGGATACCGGAAAACTCGGAGCTGATAGATAAATACAGGATTCTAGACTCAGATATCAGGATATTTGAGTCCAACAGGAAGAAGATATACTTCATGGATCCCCCGGAGCTCTGGCTTTACCCGCATCAAGTAAGCCTGTTGACCGAGTTGAACAGGTTCATAACCCGGCAGTACTCCATGGAGATAATAGACCCAAAAGATGCCAGAAACTATTTCAGGAGGATAGGCAGTGAGAACCTGGCAAATATTTCTGATGGAATCAGCAAGAAGGAATCACAGAAACTGATAGAGATATTCACAAGATACAGCGCAGGTTACGGCCTGCTGGAGATACTATTCAGGGACAGAAGCATCTACGATATCTATGTCGACTCCCCCCCGGGATCAAGCCCGGTTTACATAAATCATGAGGAATACGGAACATGCATAACAAACATCTATCTCACAGAAGATGATATGGAAAAACTATCTTCCAAGTTCAGGGCCATAAGCGAAAGACCCTTCGATGAAGCCAACCCACTCCTGGACATGAACATAGAGGAGCTTGGGATACGGGTGGCGGGTGTTGCGGAACCTGCGACCTTCAACGGCCTGGCGTATGCCTTCAGAAAGCACAGGGAGGACCCATGGACGCTGGCAAAATTTGTTCAGAAGGGCATGCTTTCATCAAGAGCAGCAGCCCTATTAAGCTTCCTCATAGCAGGGCAGAGATGTATGCTTATCACAGGGGCACGGGGTTCAGGTAAAACCTCTCTGCTCAGCGCCTTAGTCACAGAGATAGATCAAAGAGACAGGATTATCCTGATGGAGGATACAGCAGAAATCCCAACCAACCCTCTTAGGGAGATGGGGTGGAAGATAGAGCATCTGAAGAATCAGCCGCCGATATCCCGGAAGCAGGGATATGAGCTTTCCCCTGAAGAGAATCTGAGAGCGGCTTTAAGGTTAGGTGAGTCTGTGTTAATTCTGGGGGAGGTCAGGGGATCTGAGGCAAGAGCATTGTTTGAGGCTATGAGGATTGGGGCCGCAGGTAATGCTGTTCTTGGAACAATCCACGGATCCAGCCCATATGATACATGGGACAGGATCACAAACGATTTAATGGTTCCCCCCACAAGCTTTAAGGCCATAGACATCATCATATCCCTCAGATACATTGAAAAAAGCAAGGATAAGAGGATGAGGCGGGTTATGCAGATAACAGAAGTCGGCAATAAATGGAGCAGGAATCCTGATGAGGAGGGAGCATTCTTTGACCTGATGACATACAATGAACGAACGGAGAGGGAGGAGTTTAATCTATCTGAGTCTAAAACAATCAAGGATATATGCATGCGGAAAGGTCTTTCGGAGCATGAATTCAAGGAGCTTCTTGATACCAGGGAAAGAATAATAGATGACTTGCTTGGGGACTCCAGGGCGTTTGAGGATTTGCTTGAGGTGAGACATGTTGCTAAGGTAAACAGGGAGTATCAGATGTTAGCCGAGAGAGAGCACGTCCATAAGGTTTATCAGGTATGGAGGGGATGGTTTGATAATTATCTTAGGGATTTGATGGAGGATATGGAAGAAATTCAGGCAAGTTAGTTCTAAAGATGCTCTTCATTTACCTCCAGGATCTCAAATAGCTTTTTTAGTTTCCCGTCTACATCCTGGATGTTCTCCTTTTGTTTCAGAATGTTTTCTTCGTTGCCTTTTGCAAGATCCGAGAGGAACTCCACTTCCTTCCTGAGTAATTTGACTTCATCACTCAGTTTATATAGGACTTCAGCGTATTTCTTTATCTCTTCTCCGATTTTCTCTGTGTCTTTGTCGTCGCGAAATATAGGCATTTTTTTATTTAATTATGCTTTTTCAACCTAAAAAACACCACGTATATACTTTTTATTATATTTATTGATTGAGTTCGAATAATATACTGAGAATATGTTAAATATCAATACATCTACCAAGAGATTATTGAAGGAAGTATTCTTTGTATTTATTCTCCTCAATATCGTGTCCGCCGTATCTGCGTTTGATCTTCCCATCAAGGCAAAAGGAGGAGAGAACCTGGGATCAACAGGCAACCCCCTGGGTCCCATGAAGGACCTCAGCCACATACTCGGAAATCCAGCCACCATACCATACAACGAATTATCAATCCCTGTAACCGCAGCCGGCGCAATCGCCCTACTGTATATCCTTGGCATCGGAGGATGGATAAACCAAGGCCTCCCATCCCGCCCAAAGAAGGAAGAGGAGGAAGAGGAGGAGGAGAAGAAACCTTGGTGGGCGGCACTTCTCTTATGGTGGTATGACATGGACGGTGACGGCGTAGTCTCCGAAAAGGATGAGATAAGGTACCTGCTAGGCATATTATGTCCTCCACTGATGCTATGGGACCAACTAGGTAAGATCGAGATACTCACCGAGGAGGGATGCGGAGATAACAAGGTCCTGCTCGGCATCTGTTACTTCTTCGACAACGATTTCGATGGCAGGATCACAGGCAGAGATATAGTTATAGAAATTGTTATCTGGGTGGGAACAGGGGGTGCAGGTAAATTACTTACACTCGGTGGAAAAATAAGTATCAAAACTGTTCAGCTTCTCTCTAAATCCAGTAGGTTGCTCAAAGTAGGCCATGCGATTAAGGCAAGCAAAGTGGCACTAGTTTCAAGGAAGGCAGGTCAGTTTACAACTAAAATCATCTCACCCAGAGAGTTTGTTCGGGGATATTTCGCTACCAGAGGAATTAGAACAAAATTCGAGAATATCAAGGACTGGAGACTGAATGTCCAGAGGGGGCCTGAAAACACGAAGTATGCATGGAGGCTGTGGGGTGGAGGAATATTTATGAATGATCTCTCCACTAAACAAAAGCTGATGGACGTAACCAGCATAGTCGTGGACTCAATAATGTTTGCCTCAGGGGTGAAATGGATCAGAGGTTTCGGGCGTGGTGGTGCCGGAGGCGGGGGATCATGGACTCAAAGCTGGACAAGATTTCTTGGAAAACTCAGACACCCCATTCACAGTGCAAAACAGAGCAGTTGGGCCATTCGTGAGACCGGATGGGGAGGTGCAAGGAGTGCTATGAAGGCTGCAGGAAAAAGAGCTGCGGGGAGTTTCAAAGATCCGATGACTTATTCCTCCTCATTAAATATGGCACATGACATGGCCGCTTTTCATGTTGTATTTAAGCTCGGTACAGGACTCACTGCTCCATATTCCCCCCTATGGGACAGACCATGGTCCCCCTTGGACTACCTAATGGAGGGTATGCAAAATCTCTTTGGAACAGCTGTGCCCGGTTCACTTTCAGTTAACTCTATAGAGGAATGGGAGGATTATATGTTAGCATCTTTTTATGCTTTTGGTATAATCCCCACGCAAACACCAGCGTTAATGGAGAAATGGGATGAGGAGAATAGCGTCAGAAGGATGTTTCCCCTCAGAGGCGAGAGCGAACTACCCTATCTCAGTATGCTGCTTGAATATCCCCAGATGTGGACCACTACAGCTCCATTCGGTTTAATGATCAGGCCATTATCTGCCGCGGCAGAACCGCTCATGGCTTTGCTTCCTGCAGCACCAGGGACATTAATGTTCGGTTCAGACAGCGTACTGAGTAAATCTTTCGGTGCAGTGGTTCGTAGAGCCCCATTTATGACAAGGGCTACCTCCAGATTATCCGGCAGATTCTCTACAGGAATGAGTTCAAGGGTTTTAAAAAGCAGGTGGGTACAAAAGCCATATAAGACTTTTTCCAGGATGGATGGGATTATAACAGAGGAGGCATTTGTGGAGGAGATGATAAATTACCCCATTTTCCACAGCGGATTCGGGGGACTTATGACAAATGCGGTCGGTGCAATGATGGGGGAATACCTAGGGGAAATTCCACAGGAAATGCTATCTGAGGGTAGGTTTGGGCGTTATGGAAGCCTCTACTCTAGAATTAATCCAGAGGATGTAGTTTTAGCGGATCCTAGGTTAAGGAAAATAGTAGAATCTCATGGAGGCATATCTGAGTTTAAGAAAAGAATTGATGAATTATCTTTTAATCTAGGAGTAGAACTCTCTGATTTCTCCACTGCGTTAATTAATCCAGATTTTGTGGAGTTGGTAATGACGAATAATATATCCACTCTGTCTGCTGCTCTGTCCACAGGAGTCAAACACCTAAAATTTGAGCTACATAATCAGGGACCGTCCATAGAAACAAAATATATTGTTCCTATCTTAGGAAGTAAGACTATCACCCAACGGTTAATGAGGAATAGTGATATCCCTGAACTTGCGAAAAATATAATCAACTTCAATCAGGAGCTAGGGAAGGCAAATATAGCTATAAATAATGAGATTCTACCGTTCATTGTGGGTAATGAGGGTATCGCCCGGCAGATTATTATCGGAAATGTTAGTGGGTTGATGGAGGGTATTAAAGAATTTAATGTTCAGCTCAATAATCTTGGAGTTAATACTGATCTGGAAACGGCATTTTATGTAGCCACTAAAGATGTGGAGTTAACTGAGCTCATAGTTAACGGGAACTTCCCCACCCAGAGGGTGGATTCCCTCATGCATATGGGTTTCACTGCAGCTGTGGCGATTAGCGCGGCTCCGCATATTCAGCCCATGACTCCAAAGCAGTTTCAGGCATTTCAGACTGAACTCATCAATGCAGCCCATAAATTTGATGTCCAGGTATCGGAGCTGGCTCCATTCATAAATCTTATGGCAAAAAGGAGCTTCCCAATCCAGAACATAGAATCTCTTGCAGAACTCGGAATCCAACCTACTAAAACACTCACAACTATGGCACAAAATTCAAGATTTAATCAGGTTATGACCTCCGACCAGTTCACAACACTACACAGCACCCTTGAGGCCATATCCCAGGAAGGGGTGGCTGGAGAGGTGTTGGCTACCATACTGGAAAGCCCCAACCTAACCCAAGCCATAGCAACAGGAGAATTCACAA
>CBFCYF010000036.1:0-15530 GCA_965602195.1 uncultured archaeon
CTGTATTGCCAACACCTACATTCTGGGGTGTGGCAGATATATCCGTAATTGTGGGGGATATAACATCCGAGCCGGGAGGCTGTGTATCCAGAACCTCGACTTTTTCATTTTCAGAGGAGGCATTATAATAGAGTGGAGCGTGATCTGTGATATTACAGGTGATATTTTCCAGGCCGGTGGTGTTATCTGTGAATGTCCATGATGCCCAACCCGTTGCATTAGTCTGGTTGACGCCCATAGAGGATGTCCCGTTGTAGAATGAGACATTATATCCCCCTATAGGTTGAGATGTATTGGAGTCAACCACCCTGCATCTCATGGTGGTGGAATTACCCTGCTCAATGGTATCCGGGTTGAGGGAGCTGTTAACCACGGAAGCGAGGCCCCACAGGATGAAATACCTGAGGGGGGAGGTGTCATTCCACTGATTGTAGTTGTCCCTAGCCCATAACTTTACATACACGGGACCTGCAAGGGGAAACTGGGTCGCATTGGATGTATTTATGCTATGGTTGGTCCAGTTTCCGCTGTAGGGACTGGAGATGGTATAGTTTATGAAGCTTCCGCTTCCGTTGTGTTCTATATATGCCAGAGAGAGGTTGGTATCCCACAGGGCATAGGCTTTTACTGTATTGCCTCTGGGGACTATGGTTCCATCGGAAACAGAGAGGTTCCAGGTAGTGGCGGCTGGGGGAGGGGGGTTATACTCAACCAGAAGCCATATCCTGTCGAATCTCACCCACTCCGGCTGAGCGAAATCATTATTATCATACCTCACATCCAGATACCTGAGGTCATCCCACGTTAATGGGTCTGGTATTTCATAACTTCTTTCTACTTCAGATGTATCTGTGAATAATGGTTGTATGGTGGTTTCGTTCCATGAGGTGCCGTTGTTGAGGGAATAGTTGAGGTAGTTATCACCGCGAAACTCATTGTCTTCGACATAGTATCTCACATATAATCTGACTGATGTTATGGTCCCTGTGAATCCGGTGACATTGAAACCCGTAACATGTACATTCTCGTCTCTGTCAACCTCATAGAAGCTGTTGTCGTCGGCCTGCAGAGTATCTGGAAGGACTCCCGCTCCCGTTCCTTGAGCTGCGCTTACATTTATTTCTGTTGACGGGTCTGAAGCCATAAGCCAATATCTTGGTTCCCTGAATAATTCTTTTCCGTATTCGATTTCAGCGGGACCAAGTTTATAGAGATGGGGGGATTTCAGAGGGGGGCGCAGGGTATAGCTGACTTCAGAGTTATTTTCGAGGTTACTCCACGTCAGGATATATTCGCCATCATTATGCGAAACCGAATCCGCGTCTGTGGATACTATCTCTAAATCCGAGGGGAGGAATTCCCTGAAGGTAAAATTAGGGTGGTTTATATGGGAAATCAACCTTATCCTGGAGCTGAAGGGTCCTTCCCATGGGTCTATCATTAATGGATTTATTCTCAGTATATCGAACTCGTAGAAATTCCTTACCTGAAACGTTGATTCTATGGATGAGTTAAGTTCATATCCCCTCACTTCAGCATGGAGGTCATAGTTGCCTTCCAGTGCAGGGCGATACAGTGCTTCATAAATGCCTCTTTTTACCTGCCGGATACCGCCATCGGATGCGGAATACACGGTACTGCCATCTGGACCCGCAACCCTGAGTGATACATTTGCCCCTGAAACAGGATATCCGTTCTTATCCAGAACCACAATAAAAATCTGTGCGGTTTCATTCGGGCGGTAGATGCTTTTATTTGTGTTAACGGTGATTAAACCCCATGTGAACCAGATCTCCTCCTCATGGCTCTCAGATTCCACCACCAGTTTATATAGGCCCGGGTGGATTGATCTCTTTCCCGGGATTTTTATCTGGTACTTGTTTCCAACCCTATTTATTTCCGGTTCTATTGCCGTGGGATTTTCGGAGCTGTCTTTGAGGTATGCCTTAATTGTTTCGGTGGTAGTGAGGCTAAGGCCGCTGATTCCTGCACCCTCAAATTCAACCTCAAATTCCGGATCCTCATCTGCCCCGTAGCTTCCTCCCTTGTTTTTTCCTTTTATTCTTATCTTTCCCTGGGGGGCCCAATCCACCTTTTCAGCAGCTCCTTCAAGAGGGTTGGTGGTTGACGGTATATCCGGGGCTGCCGTGGTTGTTTCTTCAGAAAACAGGGTGGTTGTGGCCGTAGTTTCCACGGCCGCAGAGGTGGTCGTTTGGGGCCCCCCACAGGGTACTGAAGTAAGAGAAGATGATGTAGCGGTTGATGTGGTAGTTGTGGTAGTTACGCAGTTAACACATACATCCGATAAATCCAGAACCCTGAAGGTTTCAAACGCACCTCCATTGCCGGATGTTAATTCTATTGAGTAAATGCCTTTCTTCGATAATCCTGCGAGACGGATATAGGCAATTTTAGAGGATGTTGTCTTTCCCCTCTCCTTCTCCACAATGACTCCATTCTCATTGAGGATTTCTATCCTGAATTCACTGTTCCTTGGTCCTGAGATGAAGATGTAGATTTCCTCATTTATGTAGTATTCTTCTTTATCTGTATTTATTTTAAAATCATTTGTGGATGCGAGGGCGAGGGAGGTAACTGGAAACAGAAACAGCATTAGGATTATCCACGTCCTTAATTCAGCCGACGACCTCTGTCCTGGTATTTTTGTTTTCATTTAATCACGCACTGGCATTAGCAGCAGCCAGGATATACAGTGTTCCTGAATAGTTTTGAGCGTACTGTCCCCTTGGCAGGTCTATCCAGTAATACATTGGAACCGCTGTCCCAGAGGAAACATTCTCTCTGATCAGGGAGTAATTGTAGGTTAATCTGGTGGTGTCAGGGCCTGTGTAGTTATTCTTAAGATCATTCCATGTGATGTTTCCCACCCCGAGTGTGTAGGTTATTGAGCCGAAACCTGAAACACTTTCCGGCTCTAAGTTGGTTCCCTTTATCCATAAGCCATCCACATCATTAGAGTTGGGGTGGATGCTTATGTTGTAGCCGTCAACATTATTCCATATGGCGGGATTTCCTGTTGTCACCGGATTACATACACCGAAATCTACCTTACCCCAGGATATATCCATTATGAGGACCTTTGTTATTTCTATGATAGTGTAATCTGTTTTGTTTGATCCCGCATATGTTGAATTAAACAATACATCCAGCTTCCAGTGTGTGCTTAGATTCCCTGTGGAATTAACCTCCCAGCTGATGCTGCACAGTTCATCCTTGTAGAGGGGGTTTCCAGCACATTGCTTTGGGTTTATCCCGGATAAGACATAGAAGGGTCTATCCCCTGCCGTGGTATTTACTGGTGTGTCCGGAGGGGATGTGGACTGGTTATATCTTAGGGTCCCATTCAGGCCTCCGCAGTAACCGTCCCTGCAGTATACGGTCGCATTTATAATGAAGGTTCTATTCTGGCCTACCTTGTAGCCAGAGTTGCTTTCTGCATCGCCCTGTCCCGGGATTGAGGGGGGTAGTGTCAGATTAACCTCCAGGTAACCAATCCTCGTTATATTATAAATTGAGTTATCATAGCTTCCCACATTATCAACTGTATCATTACACAGAAAGTAGACAGGATATTTCTCGTTTCCTGACGTTGTGATATTAACTACGTAATAGAATGTTCCCGTCTCCCCATTAGTCAGTTTACCCCCAAGGGAGGTATTCCATGTCACCCTTCCATTACTCCAGTTCCCACCTGTGTAATTTGCATCCCCTTCATAATACCAGACATCGGCTGTTGTATTAATATCCCATGTAGAATTAAGATTTTCATGGTAAACAATGTCTGTTGAATCGATTGTCCACTGTGTGGACGCATCATTTCTTACATCTATCTCCACCCTGTAGACCCTGGGTTCCTTTTTATAGAAATAAAATGTGGTATTTAAGCCTGAGCCGATTGATGTGCCTCCAGAGTGCGTGTTTGCCTGCCCTGTCACGTCATAGATTCTTATCTGGGTTATGTTAGGCAGTGGCTTTCCTTTCCCGCCACCGAAGGAGGTGAAATCAGTGACGTTGAACCATATATGTGTTGAATTACCCTGCATATTGTAGTCCCCGGTATCATTTATCTCCCATCCGTAGCATTTGGCATCGCTGAAGTTCCACTGAACACAGTGAACTATATCAGTAATATTCAAGCCGCTTTTCGGGATATAAAGTTCTGCCAGGTCGTATACAAGTCCGGTGTCATTTAAGGCAAAGAGAGCGGTTACGTCAACGAACATGAAAGGCAGCTCACCAACATAGTCCACAACAACCTGAGGCTCTATTGTCAGATTCCCAGTAACATTGAAGTCCTGGATTCTCGCCAAGAGATTATTGGAGCCTGTAGGGGCAGATATATCAATGATGTATAGTTGATCTAATGCCAGTTCATCTGTTAGTTTATCATATCCGGCGGTTATTATCTTACTGCTTATCTTCTGTCCAAGGGTGTCATAGATAGAGATCTCTGAATTCTTAAATGAGTCGCCGGTAGAGTTAATCAGGGTTATATTAACTGTGCAAGACTCGTAAATAGTGAAACCGCAGGTCACACTCCAGTTTTGATTCAGGACCTTGTCTCTGCAGGTTATGTTCCATGAATGCCCCCCAAGCGATAGAGAAGAAGCCGTTAATACTGTAAGGGTGTTATTCCTAGTTGATTCATTAGTATCCTTCAGTTGGTTGTCCACATACAGCGAGCAGTTTAATTCCTCAGCCAGGTTGTCTGTTGCAATGAAGGAGAAATTTACTGTTGTATCAGCAGTATATGACCCTGAAAGGGGGCTCTGGAGTTGGATGGAGGGATAATCTGCGTCTACTGTAACTGTTGTAGAACCCCCATCATATGCTGTTATGTTATAGGCTAGTGTTTCGTTGTCCGTGATATTACAGCTCAACACGTAATCCCCTGTCGAGAGGCTTCCAGTATTCCATACGTATTTTGCGTGTCCGCTTGAATTAGTGTCCGCAGTCCCCAGCGGCGTGCCGTCCCTGTAGAATGCTACGGGATAGCCCTGGATTCCGCTGCCGTTGGTTACATCATTCACCCTGCAGATTAAATCAACAGCAGTACTCTGGGAGTAATTCCCCCCGGAGGGAGAAAGCCAGCTTAGATTAGACCAGCCCCAGACCGTGAAATCCATAACATCTGTTTTATTCCAGTTTCCGGCGGTGTCGTTTACATAGATCCTCCAGAATACCCTCGTCCCCGGGGCTAGAGTAGAGTTAGACCAAGTGAAGGAGGAGGTGTCGCTCTCTTCCTGAAGATCCTGAGGTGAACCGTAACTTGTTTTATTTATCCATAGACCGGACTCGTTTGTCGCCAGCAGGGCTGAATCCAACATTATATTATCACCCCAGGAAGCTGATAATGTAATTGTTTCATTCCTGTGCACCACACCCGTGTATTCACTATTCCTTGTCTGGTTTAGATTACTCCAGTAGGGGGGGGTGCGATCCCTAACAACAACCACGTGATTGTTGATGTCCTCGTGCGGGGTGCCTGAGCCGTCATTCCCTGATACATTAGTCTGCAGAACGTATTTCCCTGTCTGATTCGGGGGGATGAACTCTATGCTGTAATCACTGTAGGAATTCTGGAGTGGTCCGACGGAGCAGGTGATCTTATCCCCTGACTTCAGGCAGCTTCCATCCAGGTTTCCAGTAGACCAGCCGGGGGGGATGGCGATATCGAGCGAGGTTCCAGCCAGTGAATTCACATTACAGAACTCCCTTAACCTGAGGGTGAAGGAATTCTTTTTTCCAGCGGATGCTGTTAGGTTGTTGGGGGTCTGCGCTTCAAGGTCAAAGCCCTCTGAGTCGTTCCATGCAGTCCAGGCGCAGCCTGCATTGTTTACTATGTCAACGTCTGTCCTATCCTGTGCCTGGTTTCCGTATTCTGTTGTGGTTATGTTCGCAGTGAATGAAACAGTGGTTGCTTTGCCTGCGGAATTTACTTCATACCAGAACACAACCTGCCCGTACGCTGGAATAGTCCACGGAGCCCCTGAGAAATTCACGGTTCCTGCAGAACTCTCGGTGCAGTAGGTGGCAGAGCATCCGTCTGGAGTGCAACACTGGGAGAACGAGGAAATCTCGTCCGCGCTCCATATGTCCCTCACCTCTGTGAGGGTTAGTGGGTTCGGGTCTGTGTTGTAGATTATGATTCCAGCCCTGCAGTTTGTGTCTCTCTCGCAGGGATCTGAGATAACGCGGTATAGGATGGGAGCCCCTGTCTGAAGAGTGCTCAGTGTCTTCTGCGCCTTATTGTTTCCTGACGCATTATAGTGGAATGTGGCATTATCGGTGATGTTGCAGGTTATGGTCTCATAGCCTGTGCTGTTGTCTGTGAAGGTCCAGGAGGCCCACCCGTCCGCCAGTGTATTGTTTACCCCCATAAGACTGGTGGAGTTATAGAAGTATACAGGGTAGTTCTGTATTGAAGCGCCGGTAACATTATCTGCAACCTTGCACTTCATTGTAGTGGATTCTCCCTTGTTTATGACGGATGGATTCAGGGAGGAATCGCTGACCTCCGACCAGCCCCAGACCGTGAAATCCATAACCTCTGTTTTGTTCCAGTTTCCAGTGGAATCGCTGGCATGGATTCTCCACCCTACGAAGGTGCCTAATGTGATGGAGGAATTAGTCCAGGTGAAATTAGACCAGTTCCCTGTCCCTGAAATTGACAGGGGAGAGCCGTAGCTTGTTTTGTTCTCCCATGAGCCGGTTTCGTTGGTGGCTAGCCGGGCTGTGGACAACCCTAGGTTATCCGTCCAGTAGGCTGCTAGTTTAATTAAATCGCCTCGATGATAGATGTCCACGTAGTTGCCGTTGATTGTCTGATTCTGTTTACTCCATCCGGGAGGGGTGTAGTCAACGGTAAGGCTTCTGGTTTCAGATACGTTAGAGTTCAGTGAATCAGAGCAGTTTATATACCAGGTGTGTGGGTTTTCAGAGATACCAGTCACATCAAACAACGTGGGAGTGCCGTTAACAACAGAACCATTCGTCTGATTAAGCACAGAATCGATGTAAAGAGAACAATTCAAAATCAAAGCAACGCTGTCCACGACAGTGAAATTAAAGACTATGTCCCCGCTGGTGGTGTTGAATCCATTGACGGGCTCGTTAAGGATTATCTCAGGCAGTGTGTCATCGATTATGAACTCGTAGAGGGTGTGGTTTTGATTCCCTGCGGAATCCCTGGCCCAGACATCCACCCCCGTGGGGCCTTCACTCCATCCCGTCGTGCTTATGTCGTAGGGGCTGTTTAGTGTGTTATTCGTTAACCCGGAGTTATTCGACCACCAAGCACTTTCCAGGTTGTCGTCTGTTACATCCAGGTCTATGGTGGTTCCGGAGTTTATGGTGGAGCCGTTCCCGGGAGAAATCAGGTCTATGGCAGGATCAGTGTAATCTACGGTGAATGTCCTGGTCTCGCTTTTATTAGAGTTCAGTGAATCAGAGCAGTTTATATACCAGGTGTGTGGGTTTTCAGAGATACCAGTCACATCAAACAACGTGGGAGTGCCGTTAACAACAGAACCATTCGTCTGATTAAGCACAGAATCGATGTAAAGAGAACAATTCAAAATCAAAGCAACGCTGTCCACGACAGTGAAATTAAAGACTATGTCCCCGCTGGTGGTGTTGAATCCATTGACGGGCTCGTTAAGGATTATCTCAGGCTTTGTTCTGTCAACAGTAATCCCTGTGTGGTTATCCCAGTCGCCGAGGTTGCCTTCAGTATCATTTGCTCTAACCCTCACCTCATATTGAGCGGAATCCTCCAGGCCGGTTAGATCCCATGTGCAGTTGTATTCACTGTCTCCGTCGGTGTCATTGCATGCAGACTTCCATTCGGATGAGGGGTTCCTCCTATACTCAAAGAAGACCCAGCCTACAGCAGTTAGATCGGTGATTGTGGCATTCACCTCATAGGAGTTGGAGGTGATGTTGTCGTTGTTTAATGGCCGGTCTAGGGTGGCAGCAGGTCCTGTATTGTCGATGATTACATTAATGTCGGTGTAATTGGAGGCTCCGTCATCATCCACCACCTTAACCCTGAGATAACAGTCTCCGTCAGACGAACACTCCGGATCATTCACGGTGTCCCACGTGCAATTCCATCCGTCCACAGAGAGGGTGTCATTGCAGGCAAGAGACATGGATGTGTAACCGGAATCATTATCAACCCAGAACTCCGCATACTGGATCACGCCATCCGAGTCAGAGGAGGAGCTGGCATTCAAGACCTCCACCCCATGCACGTATTCCCCGGGTGAGGGGTAATCCCAGACTGCTACTGGAAAGTCGTTTATGGTTAAGGTAACTGTCTCTGTGGAATATGCAGTGGCAGCATTAGGTGATGTGGCCTTGCATCTGATACCCCACGAGTTCCCTCCGGTGTTAGAGCCGGCGGTTATATGGAAGGTATGGTTGCATGCTGCTCCTCCAGCTGTCAGAGTCCCGCATGAGTAATTGTCCATGGAGTTAGTTAAATCAGATGTGGAGGTGGTGACGTCAGTCCAGGTTCCTGGTTTGTATTGGACCCAGACAGATACATTAACGCAGTCCAGCCCTCCCTGATCACAGGAGACGTTACATGTCTGAGTGTATGTGTTGTCCGGCGGGGACTCACCTATCTCCAGATCTGTTGACGGCTCCGTCATGTTCACGGTCATGTTAGCTGAAGAGGAAACACTCCAAGTCTTGCCTGGATACGTGGTGTTAAGATTCCCTAACGTGTCATTGGCTCTGGTTTTAGTCCAGTTGTATTTCCCGCCTTGGGTGCTCTGGTATTCCTTGGAGTAGACATCGTCTCCGGAGACAAGGTCACAATTCTGGCCGTCATCTAACAGGATAATGGTGTCATTTTCCGCTACCTCGGGGACGTCAATCTCCGCCCACACCGAATCCACACCAACCAGGTTGTCTGTAACGGTTACGTTTAAACAAATCAGCTCGTTTATCGCTATTGATGTATCATTGACCTGCTCATTGCTTAACGTTGGGGGGGTGTTGTCGACTGTGAACATCGAATCTGAGTCATTCTGGCCTTTGCCTCCTCTGCTGTCTTCAACGAGACACCTTATGAGGTACTGGTCGGAGTCAGAGTCTCCGGTGGTATCCCACTCCAGCCCATACACGGAGAGGCCCTTAGTGTCGTTGGTTCCTATCAGACTCCATGTGATGCCATTGTTCTTGGAGTAGTTGAAGGTTGCATTCTGTATCGCATCCCCCGGGTCAGGGTCGTTAACAGCAGCATTAATTACAACGGTTCCGGAGACGTTCTCTCCTCCGTTAGGGTAGCTTATCGTACATGTAGGGTTCTGGTTCTGGAGGTCGATGGTGAGGTTAAGAGAGGTATCACTGCCCACTAAGCCTGCCTTGTCTGTCACATTAACTGAGATGTTGTATGAGCCATCCGGAAGGTTTATGTTCCACTCATAGGTTAATCCATCCCCTGGGGCGGTGTCTGAGCCTATGAGCTCCCACTTGCCGGAGGATGTGTTCCAGTAGTAGAAGGACGCGTTTTTTAAGCCTGAGGTTGAATCTGTGGAGGAACTAGCATTCAGGGTATAGGGTGAGGTTTGAGCGACTTCATCATCCGCTGGTTGATCCAGGACTGCTGTGGGTGGCGTGGTGTCGTGGGTTATGTTTCCATGGGTGTTCCATCCGCAGATATTGCCTTCTGTATCATTAGCCCTTGCCCTGGCCTCTATACCTGCTTGATCGTTGACAGAAGAGAGATCCCATGTGTAAGTGTAAGGTGAAGAGCAATCAACTGATAGGTTATGCCATCCGCTGTCGTAATAGGCCTGGAACTCCACGCACGAAACCCCGGAACCTCCGGCGTCGTCTGCTGTGGCATTAACCGTCTGTGACTCAGTGGTTATATAGGTATCGTTGGCTGGTAAATCCAAGATAACTGTGGGTCCCGTATTGTCGATGATTATATTAATGTCGGTGTAATTGGAGGCTCCGTCATCATCCGCCACCTTAACCCTGAGATAACAGTCTCCGTCAGACGAACACTCCGGATCATTCACGGTGTCCCACGTGCAATTCCATCCGTCCACAGAGAGGGTGTCATTGCAGACAAGAGACATGGAACCATAACCAGCGTCGGAGTCAACCCAGAACTCCACATACTGGATCGATCCATCCGAATCAGATGATGAGGTAGCATACAACATCTCTGTCCCATGCACGTATTCCCCTGGGGAGGGGTAATCCCAGACCGCCGTTGGAGGGTCGTTTACGTACAATGAGGTGTTGGCGGGAAGAGAGGTCACATTCATGGCATTAGATGAGGTGGCGTTACATGCCACAACGTAATCTCCTGTTGAGAGGGCGGTTATGGTGAATGTAGCTGCTTCCTCTGCTGTTGTGTACACTGTGCCCAGGTTTATGCTGTCGAGATTAGATCTTAATCCAGCAGATGTCGTGTTTAGTTTTTCACCCGGGTTACATGTCAATGAACCGGAACAGTAGATGGCGTATACATTAACATCCCCGCATGCTGATCCAGTGCAGTTGGCGGTACAGTTAAGCTCAAATATCTCTCCTTCGGAAATCCCTGGATCCGATAATGGATAAGAGAGGTTTATAGCGAGTATGGGGGTTGGGGTTACGTTGATTTCAGCGTTCTTCGTGTGATTAGGTTCTATTAGGGAATAGGAGGAGGAGAAATTCACGTCAATGTTCCATTTCCCGGCATGCGTCGCATTTATAGTCCAGTTCAGGGTGCAGGTGGCTCCGTAATTCAGGGTGCCGCAGCTCTGGCTTCCGGCGTTGGCATAAAATGGTTGGGACCCGGGGGTGGTGCTTATCTGGGTGTCTGGCTCCGCTCCCGTGGAATTATATCGGGCTGTTCCTGTGACTGTTCCGCAGGACGCCCCTGTCTCTCCTTCACAGGTTACTGTGGCATTTAAGGTGAAGGTCTCGTTGCTGTAGAGGTTGAAGGTCTGCTCTGGGGCAGGCTCATTTAGGGTGGAGTTTAGATAGCCTGCTGCTGTGTAGGTAACATTGTAGTAGAGGACATCCCAGTAGACGATTGTCGGTCTGCTTGCACTGCTGAATGCCTCCGACTTGATCTCTGCCCTGGTTCCGGTGGAGCCGAAGAAATTGGAGCAGGTCCAGTCCCCGCCATCCTGGGTTGTGACGTCTGAGCAGGTTATGGTCGCTGGCTCGCTGGTGCCGGGACATGAGAGGATAGCGGCACTCCAGCTTGCGTCTCCGTCATTGTCGACGCTGATGTCACAGGTGGAGGGATCACTTTGATCAGCCCACCACTGATAGCAGACCTCCACCTTCGTCACATCCACGCAGTCGACTATGGTGGTGTTGTAGTAGGATAACCGGATTCCCGCATACGTGCTCTTCCGGGTTATGTGGCTTTCAGTGCTTGCGTCGTCGCAGGACACATTGTCGGCAGGGCATGGAGCTGGATAGCTTCCACTGCAGAGGGTATCCCAGGAGCCCTGCTGAGCTGATTCAGATTCCGCGCTGCAGGTCTGAGGTCTCAGCCCGGTGGAAGGCCATAGCGAGGGATCAACCGCCAGAAGCCATGGCCTAGCCTCCGTGAAGGTTTTGTTTCCGTAGTCAATCCCGGCAGGTCCTATTTCATACAGGTAAGGCCAGATCAAAGGTGTCTGAGCTGAATAGGAAACCATTGAGTTATTCGTTAGATACCATGTGAGAATCTTTGCATCCTCCGTCAGGGTGATGGATGCATCGCCACTGTCAGTTACTGTGAAATCTGATGGTAGATACTCCCTTAAGGTGAAGGCGGTTGTGTTGGCATAAGATGCTATCTCTATTTTTGACTCGAAGGGGCCTTTCAGGGGATCGATGGTTAAGGGTATTTCCCGTATAATGTCGAATTCATAGTAGTCTCTTACAGGAAAATATGACTTGATGGAGGAAGCTGCGCCGTCTGCTGTTGCAGTCACAGAGAGGGAGTAGTTTCCTTCCTCCCCGGTAGATGAATGCTCTGCTTTATATATTCCTTTCTCTATCTCCTCTACTGTGCCGTTGAGGGTTGAGTAGTAGGATATCGTGCCTCTGGGGCCTGTGACCTTCAGCTGGACATCAGCGTTGGAAACAGGATAACCCCCCCTGTCCAAGACCACCATCAGTATTTCAGCGGTTTCATTAAGGCGATATATGCTTTTCCTTGTGTTAACCGAGACAAGGCCCCATGTGAACCAGATCTCTTCTTCATTGTTTTCATATTCCACCACCAGGTTGTATAAACCCGGCTGTATTGATTTCTTTCCCGGGATTTTTATCTGATACTTATCTTCAACTCTATTTATCTCCGGTTCTATCCCCGTAGGACTGCCGGAGCTGTCTTTAAGGCATGCTCTAATAGCTTCGGTGGTGCTGAGGGCAAGGTCTTCGATTCCCATACCTTCAAGTTCAACCTCAAATTCTGGCTCTTCATCCGCCCCGTAGCTTCCTCTCTCATTTCTTCCTTTGATCCTTATCTCTCCAGGGGGGGCCCAATCCACCGTTTTATTTTCAGCAGCTCCTATAAGAGGGTTGGTGGTTGACGGAATATCTGGAGCTGCTATAGTTGTTTCTTCAGAAAACATGGTGGTTGTAGCCGTAGTTTCTACGGCCGCATAGGTGGTCGTTGAGGGCCCCCCGCAGGGTACTGAAATAAGAGAAGAAGTCGTAGCGGTTGTGGTTGTTGAGGTAGTTACGCAGTTCTCACATATATCTGAGATATCTAGGATTCTGAGGGTTTCAGATACATGTCCCTTGTCAGATGACAGTTCTATTGAATAGAGACCTTTTTTTGAGAACCCTGAGAGATGAATGTATGCAAGTCCGGAGGATGATGTCTTTCCCCTCTTTTTCTCCACAATAACTCCATTCTCATTCAGGATCTCTATCCTGAATTCAGTATTCCTCGGTCCCGAGATGAAGATATAGATTCCCTCATTTATATAATAGCTGTCTTGGTTTGTGTTTATTCCAAATCCATTCTCGGATGCGAGGGTGAGGGAGGTAACTAGAAGTAAAAAAAACAGAACAATGACAAATACCATGTCTACCGATAATGAAGATCCGTTACCAACCCTCTTCACTTTTTGGACACCGGCATATTAAGATTATCCTACTATAAAAATATAGTTTTATAATAGTATATATACATGGTATACGTAGCGTAAATATACCCAGTTGTGATATACTCTCAGAAGATGGTCTTGGAATCCATTATCGGACCGGAAAAGGCTGAAAGAAACCCCAGAGATATGCTCTGGGTGGGATTTGTCTGTTCTACCATTGGTTTATTCCTAGCCCTCTCAAGTTTCGGCCCTTATGCCAGCATTGCAGGAATCTTCCTCACCTCAATGCCGTTAGTCGTGATAATGTATAAAACCATGAGATATGAGGAGAAAAAAGACAGGTTGATTGTGAACAGCCTCCAGAGCGGAAAGATAAAGATAAGGCACGAAGAAACCTTTCTCATTAAGGAGCACGGAAAAGCCCTTTCTCTATTCATCGCCCTCTTTCTGGGCATGGTGGTCTCCTCCACCCTCTGGTATACCCTCCTCCCTAAGGAGATAGGGGAAAAAGCATTTGATTTTCAGATAAATGAAATAAAAAGGATCAGAGCATCCGTTACCGGCAGGATAATAGATCCAGGTATGCTTATAAACATCCTGGGCAACAACTTCAGGGTATGGTTCTTCTGCATAATTTTTTCTTTTCTCTATGGGGCCGGCGCCATATTCATCCTCACACTCAATGCCTCCGTGGTTGGAGTAGCTATTGGAAGCGCCATAAGAAACTCACTTGCGAGTTATGCCCACCTGAGTCACCTGGAGTTTCTTTACAACTATTTCGGCTCCTTTTCAGTCAGTTTCTGTTACCTGATCCATGGGATTCCGGAGATATCCGCCTATTTCCTGGGGGCATTGGGGGGCGGGATAATATCGGTTGCTGTAGCAAATCATGAATTCAGGACAAGGGAATTCAAGCATATCATAATCGACTCCCTTGATTTAATTATTTTATCTGCAGTACTCCTTATCCTGGCTGGGGTGATGGAGGTCTCTCTAACCCCGCTGATCTGTGGTGGTGTCTGAAATTGATTTAGATGTTCACTGCCATAATGACTTTAGGATGGCGGTTGCCAATACCTTGGCGGCTGTGGAGGGTGGATGTAATCAGGTTCAGGTGGCTGTGTCGCTTAAGATGTTGTATGGAGTTAAATGTATAGTTCTGGCATTTTCTCTTCATTCTCTTGTAGCTCCTCTTTCCCTGTTGGGCTTTCTTTTGCCAGCCTGTATGCATCGATGGCGGCCCACACACCCACCAATAGATTCAAGAAGAAACCGGTGTGTTGATCGACGTAGATATAAACGGCTGATGTTGTGAATTCCATGACAAAGAATGCCCCCGCCCTCAAAGTCTTTCCCACATATAATTGTCCCAAGCCAGCAATTATCAGAGATAGTATGGCTGCAATCCAAGGATTTCTGCTCATGTTATTATTCTGGATACACTTCCTATTTAATGTTTAGGATGAGATTTAAGATAGAATATAGGCTTTCTGTTTCCGAGAACGCACAACGCTATTATGAGAGATCGAAGAAGGCCAGAAGGAAAGTCGTGGGTGCTAGGGGGGCTCTGGAAAAAACAAGGAAAAAGATTATGAAGTTAGAGAAAGATCAGGAGTTAGTGGATATACCTGCGAAGATGCCAAGGAAGAAGAAAGTAAAGAAGAAGATATGGTATGAGAAATTCAGACACTTCCACAGCAGTGATAACATGTTGATTGTGGGAGGCAAGGATGCTACGACAAATGAAATCCTGATAAAGAAATACCTTGAGGAAAGAGATATGGTTTTTCACGCAGATATCCAGGGTGCCCCTTTCTTCATCATAAAAAATCCGAAGGGAAATAAGATCCCGAAAGAAACCATCGGGGAGGTGGCAGAGGCTGCGGCCTCCTATTCCAAGGCCTGGAAGGCCGGGAGAGGCAATTGTGATGTCTACTATGTAAGACCTGATCAGGTATCAAAGGACGCTCCGGCAGGGGAATATCTGCCTAAGGGTGCTTTTATGATCCATGGGAAGAGATCATGGCTTAGAAATACCCCGCTGAGGATGGGCATCGGGTTCAGGATCAAGGACGAGGCAACCGTCATCGGAGGCCCGGTAAATGCCGTATCAAAGAATTCCGACTACTTCCTTGAGATCGGCGTAGGAGATAAAAAATCCAAGGAACTGGCAAAAGAAATCAAAAATGTTATATCAGGTAGAGCTAAGAAAGACCACAGAGAGATAATAAAGAGAATTGATGTCGAGGAAATCCAGGTATGGATTCCCGGGGGAAAAGCTAAATTAACGAAATAATCTTAGGGGATCAGCCGCCCCTTATGGTTAGATAATATATCGTAGTCGGTGATCATATCTTTCTCGGGTTCAAGTTTATGGATTTCTCTCTCTACATAGTTCCTTTTCTTCTCATACTCCCGTTCCCACCACAAATTCCTTAGTAC
>CBFCYF010000037.1:0-15299 GCA_965602195.1 uncultured archaeon
CACTGCACAGAACTTATCTCTTCACAGAGCGCCACATCCAATCTCGCCAAAGCCGTGTTTTTAAGACAGATATCCCTCGGTATCTTATTAAGGGGTTCGCAGATATCACTCCGGTTCAGCTTTAAAGCCAGATTATAGTAACAGGCCTCCGTTTTTCGCATATCAGATATCCTCTGGCAGATCTCAGGTTTACCGGTATCCAACGCAATTGTTTTATAGCAATCATCCACGATCCTCTTTTCCTGGATGACATCACATATATCAGGGTCTCCCTTGACTACTGCGACCCTCATCTGACACACATAAAAGATACTCTTCTCCACTACCCCCTCACAGACGGTCATATCCCTGGTATCAACCGCAATATGTTTATAGCAGTAGTCCCTATCATCACCGCTTGTTATAAGGTCACATATACCTGTGTTCTTTTTGTTCACGGCAACAGTCCAGTAGCACTCATCCCTGAAGTGCTCACTGGCAATCATCTGGCAGATCTCAGAGATATTATATTCTTTTCCTTTTTCCATTAAACAGTTATCTCTCAGGGGCTGATTTTTCATGTTAACACACAGTGATATCAACTCCTCTATGGGCACCGTGGTTGTCGAGGTTGATGTTGATGAGGTGGATGTTGTGGATGAGGTTACGACAAGTAAGGTAGATGTCGTGGTTTCGCCTCCGGAATCCAGGATACAGCCGGCGATTAACATCACGGACACTAACAGTAATGCCAGTGATATCAAATCCTTTTTATGTAACATCGACGCCATCATCACTGATTTATGATTTAAATGAAATATATGTTTTTTATTTACTGTGAGATATCATCCCCTAACTCATCAATAATCTCATGGAGTTTCTCCCGGGCCTCAGATATATCGGCCCGTATACCCTCAACTCTCTCCTCCACCTGTTGGCTGACGACTTCACGGGAGAGACGATCTTTTTCAAAGGCGAGTCTTGTTTCTAATTCCAGGAGTTTACTCAGCTGTTTTGATTTCTCTCTCCCGTATTTCTTCGATATTATCCTGGTGGCTTTTCTCCTGAGGAAGTAGTGGTGGACGATGTTATATTCACTCTCGCTGATGAATCCCGCCCTGAGTTCCGTGAGGAGTTCCCTTCTCAGCAACCGGGATTCCCGCTCAAGAGCAACAAATAGAACCGCAAGTATAGTTAATGTTCCCGCAGCTATAATGAATAGGTCAAATAAGACAAATACCACACTAACAAATTTAGTTAAAACTACCGTTAGATTACTCAGGGAATGCAGTGATATCGCAACAAATAATGTGAGTGGGGGCAGCAGAAATTTCATCTTCTCATCTCTTGTTGTTTTAGCTATCCCCAATCCGGCGCCAGTTATCGCGGTAAGGAATCCATGAGCCAGTGAGGCGATCATTAATCTAAAGATAACAGTCAGAATCCATATCCCTAAACCCTCCTCGAAGTAGGTGGATATGAAGTAGACGAGATTCTCTGTGGCAGAGAACCCGAAACCCACAATCGCCCCATAAACTATTCCGTCTGTGAGATTATCGAATTTATAGTAGAAGAATAGTATCAGGAGGATGAGTGCCTTGGCACACTCCTCTACTGGGGGGGCTATGAGAACACTGGTTACGACATAGCTGACGGATTCATGGAAGAATAACAGGGGCAGGGAGAGTAACACCTCAAAGATCATGGAAAAGATGGCGGAACCAAACGCACCCCATATGAAGGCAACTAAAACAAGGACTATTGGCTCTCTATCGTATCTGTCGATGAACCATACCAGCGTTATGTAAAGGAAAACAGGGATATAGGCGAGGATGAATGATAGGAGGACTATCAGGAGATCTAATAGTATCATCTTGGACTATTCCTTCTTAAGGTAAACTGTCCTGCAGGGGAATGGTATATCTATTTCCTCCTCCTCGAATTTTCTGTAGAGTTTGGTGTTTATTTCATCCATCACCCTGATTTTATCCTTAAAGTTGGTCACCCATACAATAAGCAGGAAATTCAGTGAGGATTCCCCGAACTCCGTGAAGAATATGTTGGGTGAGGGTTCATCTAAGACTAATTCAGAGGCGTTTACGATATCGAGTACGAGGTCCTTTACCTTATCCGGGTCGGAGCCATATGCCACACCTACAGGCATTTTAACCTTCAGCTGTAGATCTGGGCGTGCATAGTTTATTACCTCGGTTGAGATTATCTTCTCGTTTGGGACAATAACAAGTGTGTGATCCAGGGTCTCTATTTTGGTGGTTCTCAGGCCTATATCAACGACCTCTCCGAGGTATTCGCCTACCTGTATCCTGTCGCCTTTAACAAACGGTCTGTCGGTTAGTATAAAGAAACCAGCCAGTAGGTTTGCCAGGGTGTCTTTAGCGGCAAAGCCTATTGCGAATCCCGCAATTCCCAGGCTTGCGATCAGAGGAGTTACCTCAATACCTAATTGATCCAGGATGATCATAAGTGCCATGAAGTAGATGGCTATCTTAATAATCTTTGAGAGGAAGGGTATTGCCTCATCATCCACCGTCGTCTTTGTTTTTCCCGCCAGTCTCCTTCCCAGGTTATTCATGAGTATGTCTGACATTTTAGCGGCTACCCATGAAACCAGGATTACTGCAGCTATCAGGATGGTCTTTGAGAATAGATCGGAGTATTGAGTAAATCCCTCAGATATTAATAGGTAGGAAACAGATATCTGCAAGCCGATTAACAGGATGATGTAGTAGATGGGTTTATGGATGATGGCAAGGATCTCGTCATCGATTCTGCTTTTAGTTTTTGCCGCTAGTTTCTTGAAGTATCTTCCTATCAGGAAGTAGCATATTTTTGCCACTACCAGGGACAGGACAATAATCAGGAGGGCTATCAGGTAGCTGTCGTATCCCGACAGTCCAAGGGATTTGGGGATAAACTCCACCATAGTATGATTGAGGGAGGAGGTATTGTTGACCATATTAGATTATAGGAGAGCCGTAATAAAAAGAATCGTGATTTGTCTTATGAAATACATCTGATTTTGTTGATTATGGCATGGAGGTTATGTGATTTCGTCGGGGAAATCATGTGAAAAACGAAAGGTATTTAAAGAGTCATGACTAAATCATAATACTCACAGAACAATGAAAGATTCTATCACGGACTACGACAGAGAATTCGAGGAACTGGTAGGCGACCTATCGGATGTGGTGCATGAGGTGAGTGATCCTGTGGCCATAGGCAGTATGCTTTATTCGATAGCTGAGGAGAGAAAGAGCAGCAACCTTGTGATCAGAGACATCAACGGGAAATTCGACAACCTCGTGGAGAAACTGAAGGTGATTGAATCAGTAGTGGATAGACTGGATGAGATAAGTGATAGATTAGATCAGTTAAGTGTGAAAGGTCAGAGGGCCCCAGCATCAACTAACCTGTCTGCGAGGGATGAGGAGATCCTGAGTTTCGTAAGGAAAAATAAGGTAGTGTGCGCAGATAATATACAGGAGAAGTTCAGGTATAGGGGGAGGAATGCCGCCAGCGCCCGCCTGAGTAAACTGTTTAAGGATAATCTCCTGGAAAAAGAGTATAGGGGGAGGAATGTTTATTATAAGCTGATAGAATAAGGTTTTTTTGGGATTCGCCAACCACCTTCGCCCACAATCCCTTTTAGGGGGGGTTGTGGGCGATCATATTCGCAAAAAAGCCAACCACCTCCGCCCACCTCTAAATTTAAAAAAAAGGTGGGCGGACATTCTCATTTTTAAGAAATATGGATTCACACACCATAATTCCTTATTTAATCGATACCATAATCAATTGTTTGGTTTTGTTAATATCTGGGTTAATTTTGCTGATGTCTTGGTTAGTATACTATGTCCTGCCTGTTATGTATTTATTTGCCCCACCTATCTTATTCTACTCAATAATCTTTTTAATTCTTAGATATGTCCTCAAAGTCAGAAATAGAATCTTGAATGCGATAATCACGTTGATTGTTTCGCTGCTGGTTGCTTCATCCCTGCTTAGGATACTCTCCGCTGTTGAGTTCACAGTATTTATCTTGCCGTGGACCGACTGCAACCAATTTGATTTTTGCGATCATTCTAATCATCTCCCCAGTGTATGTGCTTCTATTTATCCCGTCGCCTGTAGACTAATCCAGATAGAGGAGTACATACTCATATTCATCGCGGCATTAGTCATAGTAGTCCCGCCGGCAGCAGAGAAGATAAAGAAATTCATGGAGAAGTCATGATTAACCCGTGATTTCATCCCATAGAAAAAAAAGAACTCTACTTCCGCTTCTGATCCGCAAGTATCTTCCGCAGTTTCTTCCTTAAATCTGTGTCACTTTCACTCTTAAGAGCCTGACTGACGGCATCTAACAATTCCGTGTATTTCCCATTTACCTCACTCAGCCTTTCTTTAAGTTCATTGCTCTCCCTTACCCTATCCTCCAAGAATTTTCTCCTGAACTCCTTCTGTTCCTGCTTTAACCGTAAGGCCACAATATTCTTTTTTATGCAGGACAGGAACTCACTCAACTCAAAGGGTTTCTTGATATAAGCATTAGCGTCGAGCTCCATAGCCTGTATACTGGATTCCTCACTCGCATAAGCCGTCATTATGATTATTCTGCTGTCCATATCCCGACTATACCTTATCCTTCTGAGCAGTGATATGCCATTCATATCCGGCATCCGGATATCCATAACTACGATGTCAAAATCCCTTGCCTTCACAAACTCCATGGCTTCAGCACCGCTTTTCGCGATTGTGACATCGAAGCCCACTTTCTCAAGCACCTTACGGATTGTCTTCAGCAGTGTTACATCATCATCAACTACCAGTATCTCCCCGCCGCGAGTTTTTTGCTCTATTATCTCATCTAAGTCTGTTTTCTTAGAGTTCATTTTATTGTCTTCAATATCCTCTTAACCTCTCTCTCCACGTCCTTGCTCCCCGCTCTCAACCACGCAACCCTTATTAAGCTATTCACAAGATTCTTATATTTCCCACGTGATCTCTCTAACTCCCTGTTTTTCTCCTCCAGTTCACTGAGATATTTCTTCTTCTCATTTCTCAGTCTGCAGATCTCAATATTCCTCTCTACACTATGCAGAAACTCATCTAATTCAAACGGTTTCATGATATAATCATCTACCTTCAATTTTATTGCCTTAATCGGAACATCCTCGCTGGCATAGCCTGTGACTATTATGACTATACTCTCCAGCATTCCTTTCTGAAGCTCTCTTATCTCCTTCAGCAGGGTGATACCGTCCATATCAGGCATTCTGATATCTAAGATGATGATATCAAAGAATCCCTCTCTGACCTTATCGATACCATCAAGGCTACTGTTTGCGATGCTCACTTGATAACCTTCCTTATTCAACAGTTTATCCAGTGTCTTCAACAATGTTTCATCGTCATCTATAACCAGGATTTTTTCTTTCATTCTGCACCTCCAGGGAACCTTATTATGAATGTTGTGCCCTCCTCCACATTTGATGATGCCTTGATTTCACCGTTATGCTTTTCTATGATTTTATATGCTATTGAAAGCCCAAGTCCCGTGCCTTCCCCCACATCCTTTGTTGTGAAAAATGGGTCAAATATTTTGTTGATATTCTCATCTATTATACCGCAACCGTCATCTGTCACCTCGACAACAACAGCTTCACTCTCACCGTAGGTTCTGAAGGTTATCTTTCCGTGACCCTTCACCCGCTTTATGGCGTCTCTGGCGTTTAAAATCAAATTTGTGAACACCTGAGGTAGTTCGTTCGCGTTTCCGGATATGGACGGTATTTCATTTAGTTCCCTTTCGATCTTTATGTTCTCTTTACTCAGCTGACTCTGAAGCAGGTTACATGCATCATCAATAATATCATTTAGATTCACAGGCTTAAATTCATCCACCTCAGGTTTTCTTGAATATTTCAGCAGCGCGGTGACGATATCCCTGCACCTGCGGGTGCCTTCCTCGATGAGCTCGAGGGATTCTCGTTTATCCGGATCTTCAACCTCCCTGAGCAACATCTGGGTGTTGGTTAGAATAGCGCCCAAGGGGTTATTTATCTCGTGGGCTACTCCTCCAGCCAGGGTACCGATGGTGGCCATCTTAGCTGACTGAATTAATTGCTCTTGGGCTTCTTTTAATTGCTTGGTGCGCTCATCTACCTTTTTCTCTAGGTTCAGGTTGAGGTTCTCCAGCTCCTCCTTTGTTTTTGTTAACTCAATCTCTCTTCGGGTAAGAACCTTGACTAATTTCTCTAAGTGAGCTACGCTTCCCGTATCATTGTTCTTAAGCATCTTATAATCCTATATTCCTGATTTTGCCTATCAAGCAGAGAAGACCTCTTTGAGGGGAGTCTCTTCTATCAAGGTTTCGATTGCTGTGGATATGAGGGATATCCTTCTCTTGATTTCGTTCTCTGAGGCGATCTTGCTTCCTGTTTTCACTACCCTGACAAATTCTTCTGGATTAGCTATACCTAACTCACGGGCTAAATTTGCGTATTTTTCTTCCAGCTCCTGGTAACTCATGCCGGAGAAACGACCTCCACAACCGGTAATTGAGCCAACTAACTCCCCCTTCAGGAAGATTGGGATATATAGCGCTACAAAACCGGCATGGCATTTAATCAATGCCACATCCGCGTGTTTTCCAGAGAGGGCAAGGGCTGCATGGTAGTCTTTCTCACATCTTGCTAAACCCTGCTCAGTTTCCCTGATCATCTTGCATGGCGCTGGCAGTCCACTCATGTTGGTTACCAGATCCCCGTTCCTATCTGTGGTTACTATTATCGCACCCATTATCTCAGCGAAATCGTCTTGGAGGCTCTGCAGAGTCTTCAAAAGCCGAGTTGCCTCTTCTGAATATTCTTTTCCCATATTTATCACCCTATTTAATGTTTATTGTTAATTATTTGTCTCGTATCATATATAAACACACTGTTTTTTTTTTGTTTTAGTCTGATTGATGGAGACAGGATGGATGGAAAGCAACAGGAGCAGGTAGAGGTAACCGACGATAATATTGTGGAGGTTTTGGGGAGGTATCCGTTGATGGTGGTAGAGTGTCGCGCAAGCATTTGCTCACCCTGCACTGTTATGGAACGGGAAACCCTGAAACCTATAATCCAGAGGATTGCAGGGAAATATCCGGGGAGGGTTGTGTTCGGGAGGGCGGTGATAGATAGAAACCCACAGATACTCCGGAGATTTGATGTCCGCTCATCCATGACCTTTTTGTTGTTCAGGGATGGGAGATTGGTTGACAGAATATTCGGCATGAAGCTGAAGGATGAGTTAGAGGATAAGATAAAAGAGAATCTACCTGAGGAATAAGATTTTGCTTGCTATATCCTCACACCTTCAATGCCTTGATTTTCTTCTCTATTGAGGCTTCCTTGTCTCTGCGCTCATCTATCTTTATCTCACTGACAACCCTTTCCACGCCCAGCTTAAATACGGCCTCATGTGCCCTCCCAACAGCATTAAATAGGTCCCCTAGATCTCTGGCTTCTATCACCGTGCCCATAGCATGTGGTTTAACCCTGATCTTCTTATCTTTTCCCAGCTCCTCCAATGCCGCCCTCACGTACCTGGAGACGGAGGGTGTTTTTGTTCCTACAGGGACTACACTAAATTCCGCGATGATCATTTCTTCCTCCCTCTTTTATTTTGGCACGACTCCACAGCCAGTCCTCCCGGAAACTCTCCATGTATTTAGAGTGGAAGTCCGCAACATCCTCTCTGCGAAAGGAATACCTGTAGCTTTCACAGTATCGCATAAGGATCGCATAAGCATCATTGATCTTCCTCATCTTCTTCCCGCACTCTTCCACCGCTTTCTTCTTGTATTGGTCGGGGTGATATTTCTTGCTCAGATCCCGGTATTCTCTCTTGATCTCCCTTAAGGTGGCGCTCTTCCCCAAGCCGAGGGTTTTTCTTGCCTCATCAATCTGCTTGAAACTGATGTCGTTATCTCCCATCCTGCTGTAGTTTCTCTACCCTGAATTTAATCTGTTCCTTGGGAAGTGCCCCTATCAGACGGTCTACCAGCTTACCCTCCCTAAAAAATAATAGAGTGGGGATGGACATTATCTCAAGTCTCTGTGCTATTACCCTATTTTCATCTAGGTTCAGCTTCCCGAACACCACCTTCCCCGCGTATTCCTTGGATAATTCATCAACTATTGGCCCTATCATCCTGCAGGGCATGCACCACGGAGCCCAACAGTCTACAACCAAAAGAGGATGCTTCGCAAGGAGATTAACAAAACCCTCGTCTGTTATCTTCACCGGCTCTGTGGGAGGACTAATGCTCCTGAGCATTTCCTCTCTCTTCATTTCCCTTATTTTCTCTAATTCATCCATTTTTTCATCCCTTTAAGTGTATATACGGCAGCGTGCCGTTTATCCTGTAGGGGGGATATTCTGCCCTCATCTATCCCCAGGAAATATTCATTTGTGGTTAGAAAGTAGTGGGAAGCGCATTCACTTATTTCCTTCAGGTTGGTGTGTTTTATTCTATTGAAGTATGATCTTTCTCCCTGATGGAAATAATCCGAGTCAGGATTTAATATCATCGCCAGGAATCTTCCGTTCCTGGTCAGAACCCTGTGGCCTTCCCTGATCGCCTCATCATAGTCATCGAGAAATTCCAGGCTTGTGAGATAGAAAACACCGTCGAAAGAGTTTTCCTTGAATGGCAGGTTCTGTGCATCTGCTACACTGAATGCATTATCGCTTCTGGCCCTGGCCTCCCTAATCATCTCCTTTGATCTGTCAACCCCGGTAACATTAAGCTGAGGTAGTCTTTCTTCTATGGAGCCTATCCCGCAACCCACGTCAAGGATCTTGTGGTGTGATTTAAATTCTCTTTTGATATACTCTGCTTCCAAGTCCATTATCTCTTGGCCAAACTCAGTCCCGCAAAACCTTATAAACTTCTCTACATCACCCATGTCAGTGTTTTTCCCCTCTGAATCTATGCTCTCTGCAGGCGCTCTCGTTAGTAGCCTCCTGAAGCATGCCCCCACTCCATGAATCAACAGCGTCCCTAACGGTTCCGTGTGCGCCTATATAGACTCTGATGCCGTATCCCTCAAATAATCCTATGGCTCTGTGGCCCAGATTAGAACAGACCATCACATCCACGCCGGCATTTGCCATCAACTCCGGAGGGTACCCGCTACCGCCCATATGATGGCTGCTGTTTGGGATTACCTTAACCTCGTTTGTTTCAGTATCCACTATAGTGTATGTCGGGACCCGCCCGAAATGTTGTCCAATCTGCTCATCTAATCCTTTGTCGCCTAGAGTCGGAATACATACCTTCATTTTATCACCTATTACTTGATTTTAAACATTAATTCTGCCACTTATCTGGCTCTGGTCATCCTGATATTGCATTTAGGGCAGGTTTGCTGGGAGCAGGGCACTCTCCTGCGATGGGTGGCCCGGTACCCACAGCTAGGGCATACACATTCACCCCCAGGCCCTAAACCAAATCGTTTATTTAGTCTATCTGGCATTTTTCTTGATCCTCTGTTATTTATATGGATATTGATTACCTAAAATCATGTGATTTCTTCGAAACCGTTCTGTTGAGTCACAACCTGTACCTTGGTCTTTGGTAGATGCTCCTTAGCCACCACACCTAGTTTTCGCATTAATTCAGGGCTCGGGCTCTGGATTTTCTCATATTCTGGGTCTAATGTCCGCTCAGGTCTGAACTGTTGCAGGGTGTATGAGGTGAATCCCACATCACCAACGACCTTTGCTATTTCCACTATATCCTGCACTTTGTCGATTAAACCAGGGACTATTGTTGTTCTTGCCTCCTTCGGGTTCTCCCATTTTTTCAGTATACTTAGACTCTCCCTGACTCTTTCAACGATCTTCCTCCATTGATCTGGTAGGCCGACAGCCCGCCCATATCTTTCATCCAGTGGAGCCTTCACATCCGTCGTAAAAAAATCAAGGAAGGGTAGTGCCTTACTTAGCCTGCCCGGGAAATACCCGTCGGTATCTATCTTCAACAGCAAATCTGTTTCTGACTTAATCCTCTCAAGTAATTCGATTGATTCTTTCTGCATCAACGACTCGCCTCCGGTAACACAGACTGCCTGGATTAGGAAATTCTCTTTTAATTGATCAACTATTTCATCTATCTCTGTCGGTCTACACTCTCCCTCACTGAACACTAGTTCCGCGTTCTGGCACCAGGGGCATCTGTACGGACAACCACATAGGTAGACCACAGCACTTACTTTCCCTGGATAATCTATGGTGGAGTGGTCAACTATCCCGGCGAAGTTTATTTCTGTCATCGTATGCATTCAGGTAGGGGTTTCTTTCACCTTATCAACAATCTCCTTAAATACTCTTCCTGTTTCTGAATCGGCGTATTTCAATACAAAAGGTTTCCCGCTGTCTCCTGTTTCAACAACATTTGGGTCGATCGGTATTCTGCCCAGGAAGGGAATATGGAGTTCTTTGGCTGCTTTCTCTCCGCCGCCGACCTTAAATAGATTAATTTCTTTACCGCAGTGTGGGCATTTAAAGCCCGCCATATTCTCGATTACCCCGATTATGGGTATATTCAGCTTCTTTGAGAAATTCACTGCTCTTCTGGAATCCATTAACGCAACATCCTGGGGTGTTGTTACGATGATGGATCCGGATACATGGGGGATTAATTGTGCTATGCTTAGGGGTTCATCTCCTGTTCCGGGGGGTAGGTCCATGATCAGGTAATCCAGGTCTCCCCACTCTACCTCGGATAGAAACTGCTGTAGTGCCCCCATCTTCAGAGGCCCCCTCCATATCACAGGTGAATCTTTTTCCAGGAAGAATGCCAGAGACATTACTTTAAGTGCTCTTCCAGCCCCCATAGGTATTTCAGCTGGAAGTATCGCCTCAGGTGAGGCGTCCAGTTTAGTGTCTTCTATTCCCAGCATCTTAGGGACATTCGGTCCGTGGATGTCTGCATCCAGTATGCCGACATTAAATCCGTTCATCTGAAGCGCAAAGGCGAGGTTTACGGCTACGGTGGTTTTACCGACGCCGCCTTTCCCGCTCATAACCATTATCTTGTTTTTTATCTTAGCAAGTCTCTTCCCTATTAATTCCTTCTGCTCCTGCGGACTTTTTTGTTTATTCATCATCCCATCTACCATCCCTTTTTAATAGAGCCACCTGCCTCTGCCTCTTCCGCGACCCATTCCTCTTCCGCCGCCTCGACCTCTGCCCATGCCTCTTCCTCCTCCCACAGCAAGGTTTCTGTATGCGGGTATTGTGCTCTGCGTGGATACAGATTGCACCTGTGTTGGTTGACAAACGCCTCTTCCTCCTCCAGTGAGGGGCCCTAGACCTCGGGGTCCTGTTCCATCAAATCCTGGCATTTTTTATCACCTCCTTTATTTTTTTAATTCCTCTATTCTCTTTCTCATTCCATTCAGTTGATCTTCCAGCTGTTTCGTCTGGTTTTCCAGCATCTTAAGTTCCTGTTCCTCTGTCACTTCCGGTGTTGCTGCGGGTGTTTGGGTTGGTGTACTCCACATGCCTCTTCCCATACCTCTGCCACCGCCTCTGCCCATGCCTCCTCCGCCGCCTCGGCCCATGCCTCTTCCAGCTCCCATGCCGCCGCCCATACCCATGCCTCCAAACTTAGGGGCCGTAGGCTGATCAACTGGTTTCAGCTCCCCTTCTATATATTTCATCACCGCATCTTTCACGGTGATCCCCTGCATTTGGATTACATCCACTCCACCCTGGTTTAGGATTGGATGCGCATTCGGCCCGTAGTTTCCTGCTATCACAGCATTCGCTCCTTTACTAACCACCAATTGTGCGGCCTGTATTCCGGCACCGCCTGCTGCCTGAGCGGACCCGTTGGCTGCTACCTCAACATTCTTGATTTCTTTTCCTTCCACATCCACGAAGGTGAAGGTCGGGCATCTCCCGAATACAGGGGATACCTGATCCTCTAATCCTCCCTGGTTTGTTGCTACACAAATTTTCATTTCCTCGGTTCCTCCATTCCCTTTTTTTTATTTAGGATTCTCATCTGGTTTTCCGGCATCTTATCCCGGGCTGAATCCAAATCTAAGCCATCCAGTTGCAGGGTACATCCACTTATGTCCTATGCCTCTAATTTTGCCCATATGTGCATTATTATTTTGGATTTAAAGAATAAATAATCTCCAAGAGTCTATCCCACACCCCCCTTATCTTATCTGAGACATCATCATCTGTGAATTCTATTACGCTCACCCCCTCGACCATAGCTTTTGTGACAACCGGGTCGTAGGGAATCTTCCCGATGATATCAGTTCCATTTAAGTTGCAGAAATCCTCGATCTCACCTGTCTTCTTCCTGTTGATATCGAACTTGTTGATACATACCACTGTTTTTATTTTGAAGTGTTTTGTTACAGCAAAAATCCTCTCAAGATCATGGATTCCAGACACCGTGGGTTCGGTAACTATCAATGCAAGATCCACCCCCGAAAGTGAGGCGATTACCGGGCATCCGATTCCAGGCGACCCGTCGGTAAGAATTAATTTTTTATTCCTACTTTCTGCCAGTTCCCTGGCTTTCCCTTTCACCCCGGTGACGAGTTTACCTGAGGCCTCCTCTCCGATTTTCAGCTGGGCGTGGACGAAGGGTCCGAATCTCGTTTCCGAGATATAGATTTTCCCGGCCTCCCTGTCGACCATCTCTATGGCATCCACAGGACATACGAAGGCACATGCTGCACATCCCTCGCACCTGAGTTCAATTATGTTGAAACTCTCATCAATTGCATTGAATCTACACACATCCCTGCACTTCCCACATTCTATGCACCTGGACTCATCCTTCACCGGAATCTTAAGGGCATAGAAGGGGATTTCCTCCAGGATCTCAGGCTGCAGGATTATATGCAGATCCGGGGCATCCACATCACAATCCGCTAGGAGCGCATTCTCCGCAAGGGATGCGAAACCCGCAACCAGGGTTGTTTTCCCTGTGCCGCCTTTGCCGCTGATTACCAGTATCTGCTTCATTTTTCACCTGTTATTTTTTCAAAAACATCTCTGAGTTTATCCCTCCACTCCGGCATCTCCTTAACGAATGGGATCCCCTCCGAGTAGAGTTCCGCAATTTTCTTGTCGTAGGGAATCCTGAGTGGGATGGGAATTCCCTGTTCATTGCAGAAATTCTCCGTATCTTTGTTACCGATTCCATCCTGGTTTATGACTACGCCGAATTTAACACCCAGTCCCCGGCATAATTCTACCGCGATCTTCAGGTCGTAGAGTCCGAAGGGGGTGGGTTCTGTAACCAACAGACAATAGTCTACTCCGGAAATTGCCTCAATTACAGGGCATGCAGCACCCGGGGGAACATCCAGGATTACGGTTTTTTCGGTATCCATCTTCTCCTTCAGCCTTTTGATCAGAGGGGTTGACATAGCCTCTCCGATATTCAACACACCCCGAAGAAACTCTACCTCGCCTGCGCCTTTTTCGATGACTCCGATAACCCTGTCTTTTTCGGTTATCGCATCCTGGGGGCACGCTATCTGGCAGAGCCCACAGCCGTGGCAGAGTTCCTTAAATACCATCACCCTGTCCGGTAAAACCGCAAGTGCATTATATTGGCATAACTTTGAGCATTTACCGCAGTGTATGCATTTTTCTTCATCTATGAATGGTATTGGGATGGAAACATCCTCCACCTTCTCCAGTTCAAGGTTCAGGAATAGGTTGGAGTTTGGCTCCTCAACGTCGCAGTCGATGAGCTGGACGTTCTCTAGAGATAATGCCAGATTCACAGCTACGGTGGTTTTTCCGGTTCCTCCTTTACCTGATGCCAGCGCTATTATCATATCACATCCCCACCATTATTATATCTTAACACTACGTCGCCTTCACTCACCCCCAGATCAGAGGCCACAAGAGGGCATTTTGCCATAAGCATGAAGAATATGCCTTTGAATGCGCTTAGGGATTCATAGTTTCCCTGTCCCTTAGAGATAACAAGATCATGTTCCGTGATCCATGACCTTACTTCCTGGGAGTTTCTTTCAGGTCCAGTATCCGGCTCCCCGTTGCTCACAGATAAGAAAGTTATTTGAGGTAAATCATTTAATCCCACCTCATATGCATCCTCCAGGGTTACATCGTTTATTATAGGCCCTCCTTTGACCACGAAGGAAATCCCGAGTTTTTTCTTATTTAATAGTGTTTCAAGCAGGAGTTTATCGAAAACAATCTCTCCTGCATTATCCGCGAAGAAAAGCAGGGTGTCTGATGCCCTTAATTTCTCTGTGAATAGCCTGTATTCTTTTTCATCGATTTCCACTTCCTCAACTTTATTTATTGTTTCATGTATGTTGAAGGAATCCAGTGCCCCGAAATCCATTATGTTTCCTGCGATTGCGAGTTTAACCGCTGCCTTTAGGGGGTCGTCACTTGCCTTTATCTTATCCTGGAGTTCCGAGTATATCGCCAGTATCTCGTCGTTGCTTTTTCTTTTCAGTTTCCTGTAGGGGTCATGTATTCCGGTTCGGGCTCTCACGATTTTATATATTTCATGGGCCAGCTCAGGTGGCGTCTTAGACCATTCGGTGGAAATCAGTTTATCGATTACCTCTCTCAATACCTGCTCCTGGATTTTCCTGTCACCGCTGGCCTCCCTTACTGCCTTCAGTGCCTGCCTCTGCAGGCAGGGTATACAATCAAGATTAGTCTTCATTTTATCATACTCGCCTGGGACCTCTTCCTGCACCGCCCCGTCCCCTGCCTTCCGCAGACGGGCCTCTGCCTCTTCCGGCTCCCGGTCCCGAATCAATTCGATGTATGTTGTTGCCTTTGCATTTAGGGCATTTCATCTGCCTTCCCATACCTCCGGTTCCGTGGGGTGCCTCGAATTCGTTTCCGCAGTCGTAACACCTAAATCTTCTTACCGTCATTTTATATCACTTTTTTTTTTCCATGGACTTCCTGTGAAGATTTTCTCCGCCACATCCGGGGCATTTCCCGGGTCTTCCGGTTCCGGGGGGTTCTTCCCATTTGTGGTTGCAGTCCTCGCAGATGAAGATTCTTTTTTCGAGGATGAAGTTGCCGCCTTTTATCTCTATTGCTTTGCCGTTTAGGAGGGCGTCTGCTATCTTTTTTCTCCCTGATTTAAGTTCTCTGGCCAGGGTTCTGCGGGAGATCTTCATTTTGTTTGCTGCTTCCTCCTGCTCCATTCCTTTAAGGTCCACGAGGCGTATTGCCTCCAATTCCTCAATCTTTAACTTAGCTACCTTCAG
>CBFCYF010000038.1:0-15279 GCA_965602195.1 uncultured archaeon
AATGACTCCAGCTATATCTCCAATCGATTCCTCTATCTGGTTGTTTAAGCCTTCACCAACAGCCCCCAAGGCCAGTATCAAGCCTATGCCCATAGCTATCCCAAGTATTGTAAGAGTGCTTCTGACCTTTTGGCGGAAAACGTTCTTTAATGCGATGTCTAACATCTTTATTTATTTAGGAATTTCTTTCTTACCTGGATTTCCTGCTCCGGTATAGCTGATATGCAACGAAAACCACTATCAAAGCAGCCAGCCCGTAGAATGCATACGTGGCTATGTCTGTCCCACCAGTTTTTTTATTAGCGAAAACATCACCTGAAACACTCTTGCTGGTGAGCGTTATTTTTTCTCTCTGGGTTACTCTCTTGTTGTTTGGTCCGGTATATTCTAAAATCAATGTGGACATCCCGGATACCATGGTATTGAAGGTGAATGTCGTCTGCATGTTTGGTTTAATGTTTGATTTATAGGAAACCAGATATTGAGTCTCTTCTACTCCACTCAGACTCTTGGATCTGTTGCCTGGAAATCCTTTTCCTGTGGGAATATCCTGTCCCCCCACACCTTCAGCATTCATTTTCTTCTCGATAGCTGCTCTAATATCCTCTCTGGATGCATCAGCGGGTAAATCTAGTTCCTTGGTCATGGCCTTAATACCCTCTGGTGCTTGGGGCATACCCTCGCCACCTGTAACCAGTGTGGCCTTAACCCCGTCTGCTGTTCGTGTGCCGATGTTAGCTACCTCCACTCTTATCGATCCTCTGCTGGATTCTACGTTTATAATCTCCAGGATGACTTGTCCGCCGACGTCCACACCTATGTTTTTCTCGACGCTATAGGAGGTGCCTCCGACCTTATAGCTTACAACCAAGGGGATGGAGTACACTTTTGTTTCAGCGTCCCATGAGACCGCGAGCTTGAATCCCTCGTTAACGGTCTCGCCTCCCCCAACTGCCCCCACATATTTCTCTGATGTTTCCGCTGTAGTGAAGGGGTCTGTGAGTGAAAGCGACAGAGTCACGTCTTCTGCGTTCGCTGAGTCCACGTTCTTAACTGACAGATTCAACGACATGGTCTGCCCGGGGCCTGTGGGTTCGTAGCTGATGCCCACTATCTTGAAGTCGACGCCGGCTTCCTCCACGTTCAGCCCAATGGAGAGGTTATCCGAGACCCTGGTCCCTGATTCGTCGGTATAGGATAGAGTCAGGGAGGCCACACATGCGCCTGGTGATGAGGGTTTTATCGGATACACTATTTTGAAGGTCTTGTTGGAGTCTATGTCGCCCACGTATTTACGCGAGGAGCCGATTACTGTAGCGCAGGTTGAGGATAATGTAGCCTCCAGGTCTTTCACAGAGTCCATCGTCAGACCCGTAAGGTTCAGCTCACCCAGGTTGTCTTTGAAGTAGGTTGTTTTCAAAGGTGTTATCTGGAACAGGGGATCCCCATATATTGTGAGGGGTATCTCCCATGTGGTATGCTGGTTGTAATCATTATGTCCATCAGCGTAGAATCCATCATATTCTATGTTCACTTTTATTGCGTTTAAACCTGTCTTAGCTTTATCATCTATCCTGATTATTACAGATATTGTTTCAGATTTTCCTGCGTCTATCCTGCCAATATAAAAGTTTTTACTTGTTTGTGCTAGTGCCGTGCTTGAAAGCCATATCTCAACGTTTTCCGCTCTCATGCCTCCTGTGTTTTCCACAACCAGGTTCAGGATTCCGCTGTCTCCAGGTCTTAGATTCGAGTCCAGTGAGGTTGAGTCGAAGTCCACGATCATGTTTGTTGGTGCAGTATCCGGATTGTCAGATGTGGAACTCGATGTCGGAGCGCTGCTAACTATCCCTATGAAGCAGAATACAATTAATCTTATTATAAATATTCTGCTTCTGTTTTCAGGAGTCATCTGCCGCCCTCCACATCCTTCTCATATCCAGCCTAAACCCTCGTTTTTTGTGGCCGAATCCAGCTATAAGGTCTTTGTTTTCCTGCCTCCATTCTTGTAGGGCTTCCTTCACTTCTTCTTCAGTTGCTTCAGCTGGGAGGCCAAGCTTATCCCTTATCTTCTTCAGCCGTTCTTTGTGTTGGATCTCTCTTTCTTGTCTCATGGCGTTCCTTATCTGTTGCCTTGATGCGTCTTCAGGTAGTTTTAATCGTCCCATTATTCTTACCCTAACGGCTGCTCTGACTTGTTGCCTTGATGCGTCTTCCGGCAAACCTAATTCATCCTTTACATTGTCGAATCGGTGACCTATTTTTTCCTGGGTTTTCATGTTAACAGCTAATGCCACAGATACTAACCCGATTATCAGCAAAGCTGCTACCCCGAAAACCATTATCTTCTTTTTTTCCATATTTAATTCCTCCATACCCTTATCTAATTGATAGGGTCTATTATTTCATTTAGGTGAAACAGTAATTAAGACCTCAGTGAAACAAACTGAAACAAGTAACAAGTTGAAACAATCTCAAAATGAGCAGGAAATATACTATGCTGATGGTGTTGTCGTTCATCTACGGGGGATTCCTTATCGCCTCATATATTATCATGGTTTATTCCATAGTGTGGAGGGGTGAGGTGTTTGGGATACCGCCCTTCACCCCAAGAAGATTCGGAGGAGGTGATGTGGGTGCCATCTCAATGATGACTTCTCCGCTCCTGCTACTCATACTTGCCGGGGGGCTGATTTCTATTGCAAACGGCATCGCTATAAGGTCACTGACCCATAAAAGAGAGATTAAGAAGGTGAAGGCGGATCTGAAATCACTTTACCTTACACCTGAGGAAAAACACCTGGTCTCTGAATTGGAGGAATCCGGCGGGGAATTAACGCAAAAAGAGCTCACCCTTCGAACAGACTACTCCCGCGTCAAAATACACCGGACACTGCAGAAGCTTGAATCGAAAAAAATCATTAAGAAAATACCCTACGGCCAAACAAACAAGATAATACTTATGGAATGACCTATGGAAGTCTACTTTGATGCACATTATTTATATACCTCAATGCCCATTTATTATACAAGGTGATGATATGAACATTAATCTCGGTGTACCCTATGAGGTAGCAATAAAAAAAATAATTGAGAAAGGCTATGCAGGAAACCAGACAGAGGTCATACGGCAGGCCTTAACAGCATATGAGAGAATGCTTGAGGAAGAGGAACTGGAACTGGTGCATAAGGCAGTGGAACTTGAGATGGAAGAAATAAAATCCGGGAGGATTAAGAACTACAGCCTAGATGAGATAAAAAAAATTTATGGTATATGACTTCTCATGAAAGCCTACATCTCCGGGGAAGCCAAGAAGGAATTGGATGGTATGAGCAACGACCTTCGGGTGATTTTCATAAAACGCATCGAGAAAATGCTTAAACTGCCACCTAGGAGACATATGAAACACAGTATTCCATACCATGTTGAAGACATCACAAAACAAGCGAGAATGATCTATCAAATAAATGAGGACTGCCTACAGGTAATACGATGCTTCAAAAACCATAAAGAATACGAGCGCTGGTATAAATCCTACAAATAATTGGCTCGACAGCTTTTATTTTTGACTTCATCATCTTGTCTTTGTGGTCGAATTGATTCTAATATTTTTTTATTTAGTTTCTTCATTTAAATATGTCTAGTCTATTATACAAATAACAACAAATTTGTTCAGTATAAAATGGAATATCAAAGGATAATAGTTCAATGGATGGAATTCAAGATACCTGAAGTTCTGCCCAGACATGCACAAGTCAAGCTCACTACGGATTTTATAACGACAATCACCGGACCCCGCAGAGCTGGGAAAACATATTTCTGTTTCCAGCTGATAAAACAGCTACTCCAAAAGGGCATCCACAGGGGAAACATCCTCTACGTCAACTTCGAGGATGAGAAATTGCTTAGAGCAGAAGCTGAGGACTTGAATGGACTACTGGATGCATTCCATGAATTATCAGAGATAGACGAAAAACAAGAAATCTATCTGTTTCTGGATGAGATACAGAACGTCAAAGACTGGGATGCCTGGGTGAGGCGGATCCACGACACACAAAAAAACATAAACATGGTATTAACAGGATCATCATCTAAACTGCTGAGCAGGGAAATATCCACGAAGCTTGGGGGCAGGACACTCAACACAGGAATATATCCCTTAAGTTTCAAGGAATTCATAGCTTGGCGGGGGATAGAATATGACCTGAAAACCATCTCATACAGCAAGAAAAGATTCCCCCTCAAAAAAGAATTCTCTTCCTTCCTGTCTGGGGGAGGCTATCCCGCAGTCCTCTTAAACGAGGCCTTCAGGGATGAAATACTGCAAGGCTACTTTGAGTCGATGATATTTAGGGATGTTGTAGAGCGATACAACGTCAAGGAAATAAAGAAACTAAGAGTTCTGGCAGGCCTATTATTTGCGTCCACAACCAAAGACATATCCTACAATAAACTGGCGAATAAACTTAAGTCCCTGGGTTATACTCTGAGCAAAAATACCATAATAGAATACATATCCTATTTTGAAGACGCCTATCTATTCTTCCAGAACCTGAAGTATGAGTATTCCCTCACTAAACAGCTGGGTTCAATAAAGAAGGTCTACTGCATCGATAATGGTTTATTGAATGCCGTCAGCTTCAAGTTCTCCAAGGACATAGGTAAATTGATGGAGAATCTAGTATTCATTGAACTTATGAGGAGGAACAAGGAGGTATATCATCACAGAAAAAAACGTGAATGTGATTTCCTGGTTAAGGAAAAAAACGAGGTTGTTGCGGCAATCCAGGTCACCGAAGAATTAAACGACGAAAACCGCAGCAGGGAGATAGCAGGCTTAATCGAGGCCATGGAAACACACGAACTAAGTCAGGGAACGATCTTAACCTACGACAGCGAAGGTATAGAAGAAATCGGGGACAAGACAATACCGGTAAAGCCCTTGTGGAAATGGATGCTGGAATAATCCCCCCAAAGCGCGGAGGTTTAAGTCCTGAATTCATCTGTTGATGTAGTCACCAGGGCAGTGAGGAGCCTGTTGCCTGTGGCTTCTTTGCAGCCTTCTTCCGGGCTATGCGAAATTTCCGGCTGCAATCCTTGGAGCAGAAGCGATGAACTTCACCGCCAAATTTCTTGGAAAACGGCAAGTCCTTATCTCCAGCTTTACAATAGGCACACTTAGGACCCTTCGAACCAGACCCCCTGAAAAAATCCATAAAACCCATCCTGTAACTTTATTAGGGATAACAGACATAAATCCTGGAGGTTCCATTTCATAAATCCGAGAATGCTAATATTTTTAGGGGGGAAGCGAAGCAACCGCAGAGTCGTTGGCGAAGGGCGTCAGATATTACTTCTATTTCAATATTTTCCCGGTTTCGGCATACCACATATATAAATCTAATTCCGCCAGGTTCATGTTCAATTCCTCTGCTAGTTTTCTTAATGTTTCTTCTATCTCTAAATATTTTTTCTTTCCAAGATTTTTTGGTTTTTCGATTAACCTAAATCGTGTTAACAAATCAATTATATGGAAATCTATGATCGCAAAATCAGTGAAACCAATATTCCTAAGGAAATGACTCGCCTCCTTATACCCTATTCCTCGTATATTCCCAACTAACCACTCCCTTAGCTTTTGTTTATCTGTGGGAGATGAGATATGCTCTTCCATAGATCTCTTACACAGTCTGGCTTCCACAATATATCTTGCTCTTGTGTTTGGGAATCTATGGCCTAATTCCCTTAATTTTCCTGCTAACTGAGGCTCTGATAAAACTAGAAAACCATCACCTATCTCTTTCTGGATTCTCATGCATTTTTCGGCATTGAAGTTCGCAGTGAGAATACAAAAACAAAGTTCTTTGAAAATTTCATCAGCTGATTTCTTACCTGTTTCCCGGAAATCATGCATGCGAGAACCCACAACATCTCTAACTTCACTTCTCTCGTTTATATCCCTAAGGAGTTGAACTAACTTTTCCATCAATATTCTTCACATTTAAGTTCAAAGTAGTTTTTCGGGTGATCGCATGACGAGCATTTTCCTGGCGGCTCCTCTCCTTCATGTACGTACCCGCATTTTCTACAAACCCAGTAAACTTTCTTCTCTTTCCTGAACACGGTGTTCCCTTCAACCTCTTTCAAAAGTTTCCTGTATCTTTCCTCATGGTGTTCTTCTGCTTGGGCAATCGCCCTCAGTCTCCCTGCAATATCTGGGAAACCCTCTCTTTCTGCAATATCAGCAAACCCAGGATACATCCGCGTATACTCATAGTTCTCGCCTGCAATGGATGCCTTCAGATTCTCAACGGTATTGCCGAGGGTTGTTGGAGCCGCAGCCTCCACATTAATCTCATCCAGGTTTTCACTGCTTTCCTTTTTCAGCTCATTGATTAATCTAAACAACCACTTAGCATGCTCCCGTTCATTATCCGCCGTAACCTGGAAGATCTCTGATATCTGCTCAAAACCCTCTTTTTTGGCAATCTTCGCATACATCGTGTAGCGGTTTCTCGCCTGGCTTTCCCCGATAAAAGCCTTAGTCAGATTCTTAATTGTTTCCTTCATTTTCCATCAATATAATTTAGACATGTTTCCTTATTAGCCTGTTTTTCGCCCTTGTCACTTGGCCTCTCAGGTCTAATAATAAAAGAGGGTATAAAAAATGATTGGTAAACTATCTAAGGAGGTATTGGAGGCTGTTCTTGAGACGATGCCTGTTGAGTTCTCGGTTGTTGATGCCGATGATAAGGTGCTGGCATGGAACAAGCATGAGACGCGGATATTTAAGAGACCTGAGGGTGTTGTTGGCAGGGATGTTCATGACTGCCACCCGAAAAAGAGTCTTAGTAAGGTTGAAAAAATCCTGCAGGAGATGAAGGAAGGTAAACGGGATAAAGCCCGTTTTTGGATCGATCTTGCCAGAGGTACTGGGGAGGGGAAGCAGAAGGTTCTCATCGAATATTATGCCTTAAGGAACTCTGACGGGGAATATATTGGCTGTTTGGAGGCAACTCAGGATATCACAGAGATACAATCATTAACCGGTGAAAAACGATTACTTGATGAAAATCTATAGTAATGTGTTGAACAGGTAACCAAGCAATACTATCTGCGGTCCTGCGATTACGGGAAGCCATAGTGCCGTTTTTCTCCCGATGTTCGTCCAGAGAACTCCTATCTCTTTTCCCTCGCTATGAGAACGAATCCTTTTGATCAGGAGGCATCACTGATAGTAAAGTGAATTTTTCATGTGGCTTGACAGCTTTTATTTTTTAGAGTTTTAATGTTTTACTAAGATGATTGAATTTAAAATGAATGATTTGTTTGATTTAACGGGAAAAGTAGCGGTAGTTACCGGAGCAAGCAGGGGTTTGGGAAAGGCTATGGCATTAGGTTTGGCTAAGGCAGGGGCAAATGTCGTTGTCACAGATGTTTTGGATACAAAAGAAACTGTTGATGAGATAAAGAAATTTCAGGGAGAAGCACTAGGGATAAAAGCGGATATAAGCAAAAAAGGGGATGTTGAGGCAATGGTTCATCGAACAATGGAGAGATTTGGTGGAGTCGATATTCTGGTGAATAACGCAGGCATCCTTAGAATGGCGCCGGCAGAAAGGATTAAAGAAGAAGATTGGGATAAGACTATTGCCGTTAATCTGAAAGGGCAGTTTCTATGTGCCCGGGAGGTTGGCAGGCAGATGATAAAGCAAAAATCAGGGAAAATAATTAACATAGCGAGTGTTGCAGGTAAATTTGCTTTCAATCAATCCACTGCCTATAATGCGAGCAAGGCGGGAGTAATTTTGATGACAAAAACCTTGGCCGTGGAGTGGGGAAAATACAATATACAGGTTAATGCCATCTGCCCGGGAGCCTTCGCTACAGCGATGATAGAGGATTTTCTAAAGGATGAGGGTTTTCTTGAAATGATAAAGACGAGAGTGCCATTAGCGAGATACGGAGATCCGGAGGAGTTAACCGGGACGGTAATTTATCTTGCCTCCAAGGCTTCAGACTACATGACAGGCCATGCTTTAGTGATTGATGGAGGATGGACTGCAGGACTGTAGAAATTAGTTGTGTTCGATCTATATAACGATGAAAATTGGGGGGTGGTAAACTGGGGGGGAATAACAAAGAAGTTCCTTTTACGGTAGAAAACATCAGGAAATGTATCTGTCTTGAATGCCTGATTCAGAGCAGTAGCCAGTGTGCAAGATAGGCTATATAAAAAAACGAATCCATAAATAATGGGGGCGGTAAATATGCTATCTAAAATACCCATAAATCTGGAGAAGATAAAGAAAGAAGACCTGGACAAAGAGATTCTTAGGGTGGGGATAATAGCCGAGTTGGATGCCATAAACCTCTATGAGCAGATGGCGGCCATAACCGGAGACGAAGATATCAGGAAGATTCTCCTGGATATTGCGAAGGAGGAGAAGACCCATGTAGGGGAATTCCAGGCTCTACTGCTGAAGAAAGATAAAGAACAGGAGAGGGAATTAGAGGAAGGTAAGGAAGAGGTTGAGGAGTTAACGGAATAACGGAGGCAGTAAATATGGAAGCAAGCAAGTTTTATGTTTTACCAAAACTGCCTTATGGATACGGGGATTTAGAGCCGCACATATCTGAAGATCAACTAAGAATACACCACAACAAGCATCATCAGGCGTACGTTAATGGTGCGAATGCAATACTTGAGAAACTCGACAAAGCACGAAAAGACGATACTGATCTGGACTTTAAATCCACTTTAAAGTCACTTTCATTTAATATAGGGGGGCATCTACTGCATTCATTGTTTTGGTCTAATCTAGCTCCAACCGGTAGAGGAGGTGGAAGCCCGGGGGGGGCTTTAGGTGATGTTATAGAGAAAGAATTCGGCAGTTTCGGTAGATTCAAAAAGGAATTCGCGCAAGCCGCTGTCAGCGTGGAAGGCTCTGGGTGGGCTGCACTGTCTTTCTGTAGGAAAACCAATAGGCCGATTATAATGCAGGTAGAGAAACACAACACCAATGTTTATCCCCTGTTCAGGATTCTGATGGTCTTGGATGTATGGGAGCACGCATACTACCTTGATTACAGAAATGAGAGAGCAAAGTTTGTCGATGCATTCTGGAACATCGTTAACTGGGATGAAGTAAACAAAAGGCTTGAAGAATTGTTGAAGCAGGAGATGTAACGTAACATCAGATAACCCAGATATACCCTGGTAATAGAAAACAGGGGAACGTAAATGAAAAAAATTAAGATCTATACTACACCCACCTGCCCGTATTGCAGGATGACCAAGGAGTTCTTTAAGGGGAAGGGTGTTGAATTTGAGGACATAGATGTTTCATTTAACCGGGAAGCTGCCATTGAACTATTCAATAAATCAGGACAGATGGCAGTACCGCAGATTGAAATAAACGGGAAAATCATTGTGGGTTTCGATAAAGAAGCGATAGAAAGAGAACTGGAGAATGTATGACCTGATAATTATCGGAGCAGGTATTTCTGGACAGACCGCTGCAATATATGCTGCGAGAAAGAGGATGGATTTCCTTCTGTTGACAGAAGAGCTGGGGGGACAGTTTCTTGAGTCAGGGGAGATCCTTAATTATCCGGGAATAATAAAGACAACCGGTGCAGAATTCAGATTAATAATGGAGAAGCAGCTTGAGTTCAATGGAGTTAAGGCAAGAGAGGGGGAGGAGGTTAAAAGGATTGAGGAGATAAAAAACGGGTTCAGGGTTTTCAGTGATAAGAACACGTATGAAGCAGAGACGTTAATAATTGCGTCGGGCGCAAGACCAAGAAAGCTTAACGTTCCCGGAGAAAAAGAGTTTGCAAGAAAAGGTGTAGCGTATTGTTCTGTATGCGACGGTCCCTTGTTTTCCGGGATGGATATCGCTGTTGTTGGAGGGGGAAACTCTGCCCTTGAAGCAGTGGATTTCACAAAGGATATTGCACAGAAGATATACCTTATTAATAAAGGGAAGGAGTTTAATGCCCATGAATATCTTATTGAGAAAGTTGAATCATACAAAAACGTGGAAATGATAACGGAGGCAAATACAACGGAAGTTCTAGGCGACAAATTCGTCACGGGCTTGACCTATGAGAAAAACGGCAAACTGCATACCCTCAACGTTCAGGGCGTCATCATTGAGATAGGTAGAATACCTAACACTGGTTTTTTAAGGGGATTCCTTGATATGGATGAGCATAACCATATAGTGATTGATTGCCAGGGGAGAACATCAGTAGAAGGCGTTTTTGCTGCAGGAGACTGCGCCTCCGGCCACGAGTATCAGTATGTTATCTCAGCAGGTCAGGGTTGTATGGCTCTTCTGAAAGCAGCGCGATACCTTGCAGATAAGAGACTATGAAACTAAAATGCACAAGATTCTTGAAATAAAAAACCTGTCGGTTGAGGTAAATAAGAAAAAGATTCTCAGCAACATCAATCTTTCCATTGAGAGAGGTCAGAGTTATGTTATGTTCGGTCCGAATGGAAGCGGAAAGACCACACTGTTAATGACGGTGATGGGGATGCCAGGCTATGATGTAACGAAAGGAAGGATCGTCTTTGAAAACATGGATATAACGAAAAAAGATGTTGATGAGAGGGCGAGACTTGGAATAGGAATCGGGTTTCAGCTTCCGCAGGAGATAATGGGGGTGAAGTTGATTGACCTGTTGAAGCTGTGTGCCGGGAAAAAGCCGAAGCAGGAATTAGGTTCCGATGAAAAAAAGCTGGTTAGGAAGTTCATGCTGGATGAGATGCTTGAGCGGGATGTTAACCTTGATTTTTCGGGAGGGGAGAGGAAGAGGGCTGAGGTTCTGCAGCTGCTTTTCATGAAACCGAAGATTCTGCTGCTGGACGAACCCGACAGCGGGGTGGATCTGGAAAGCCTGAAGATAATCGGCGAGGAGATACATGGATATGTGGAGAAAAACAATGCAAGCGCTCTTGTGATAACCCACCAGGGCCATATCCTGGAGCATATGAGGGCGGAGAAGGCATGTGTTCTGCTGAAGAATACCATCTATTGCTATAATGAGCCGCAAAAAATTCTTGAGAGTATAAGGGAAAACGGGTATGAGGGATGTTTAAGATGCATGAAAAGAAGAAAACAGTAATAAAATCGTTGAAGGAATTGCCAAGAGATATTGTGGGGACAGCAGAAACAACTGGAATAGAGGAAACAGAGAGGCAGCGTTCAGGTAGTTTCTTTCAGCTGGATGAATCAGCTGTGTTTGCAAAGGTAATCGACAAGTTTAAAGGACAGATAGAGATTATGGATACAAAGGATGCGCTTGAAAAATATGATTGGCTGCACGACTATTACTGGAAACTGGTTGACAGGGACAAAGACGAATACACCAAACAGGTGGATGAGGAGTTCATGGGGGGGTATTTCCTGAGGATTCTAGCCGGCAGTAAGATAACCTTTCCAATTCAATCGTGCATGTATATATCGAAGCACGGGTTCAGGCAGAATGTGCACAACATAATCATTGCCGAGCCGGGAAGCGAGGCGCAGATAATAACTGGGTGCGCGGTATCCGAGGATATCGGCGCGGCAGAACACATAGGGGTTAGTGAGTTTTATGTAAGGAAGGATGCAAGGTTGACGTTCACGATGATACATAACTGGAACAGGGAAACAAAGGTAAGGCCAAGAAGCGCCGCGCTTGTGGAGGATAATGCATCTTTTATATCGAATTATGTTATTTTAAAGCCCGTAAGGGACCTTCAGATGTATCCTGCTGCGATCTGCTCCGGGAAGAACAGCGTGGCGAGGTTCAGCAGTCTACTTCATGCGGAAAACAGATCACTCATGGATGTGGGCAGCAGGGTTGAACTGATCGGGGACGGCAGCAGGGCAGAGGTTATTTCGAGAGCAATAGCAAAAGATAACTCGAAGATCATAGCGAGGGGGATTCTGCAAAGCAAAAATCCGACGGTAAAGGCGCACCTTGAATGCAGAGGTCTTTTATTGGGGAATAAATCCACAATCCATGCGATCCCGGAACTGCTCGCAACGGGGGAGGGCGTTGACATGTCTCATGAGGCGGCGGTAGGGAAGATCGCAGAGAAGGAAATCTTGTATCTGATGTCAAGGGGGCTTACAAGGGATGAGGCAACCGCCCTTATAATAAGAGGGTTTCTCGACACAGGGATACTACACCTGCCCTCCGCACTGGATAATATGATAAAGGGCCTGACTGAGAGGGTTGCTGAAGGGCTTTAGGAGAATAATCAGCAGGGTGTTTGATAGTAACAGGAGATAATTTATGTGACTACATTCTCTTGTTTCTGTGGTCACATCGATTTTAATGTCTTCTTCAGTTTCTTGTATTCTTTCAGGATGAGTTCTATGGTTGGCCGGAGGTTCCCTTCTTTTTCGTAGGCTTTCAGTGATTCATAGTACATGCCTCTATTTTTCAGTTCGATGTTTACTGGCGGCAGGTTGTGCTTCAGGAGTATATTGTTTAACAGTAGTCTCCCTATCCTACCGTTTCCGTCCTGGAAGGGGTGTATGTTCTCGAATTGGTTGTGGATTACTGCGGCAAGGACTATGGGGTGGTAGTTGTTTTTGTTTTCATCATACCATACTACAAGCTCCTTCAATAGGCTTTTTATGTTTTTTTGTGGCGCTCCCCGGTGCACTATGTTGCCTTGTGCGTCAGCAATCACGACTTCTATGCCTTTTCCTCTGAATTTTCCTGCGAAGGATTTGCTGTTTTTGAAGATGATTTTATGTAGTTCCTTTATGAGTTCTGGTGAAATATGTTCTTGGGTTTCCCGTATGTAGCTGATCGCCTCAGCCACCCCGTATGTTTCGGCTATCTCCTGCCTTGTTTTTCCAGCAGGCCACCTGTCTACCTCAATTATGTCTCTGACCTCTGAAGCTGTGACTGTTGAGCCTTCTATAGCGTTTGTGTTGTATGTGAAAAGCTCTGTGAAATGCAGCCAGTCCTTCTCTGATAGGTGTTTTATCTGGATGTCTGTTTTGTTGATCAGGTTGCCTGTGATTTCTGCATCTTTTTTGGATAAGACGGTGTGGAGTGGGTCGTTGATTTTCCGGTATTCCGTAATCTGGTTTAATATGACTTTCTCCCACTTTTTCCTTTTATCTGCGATCTCTTTTTCTGTGAGGTCTGCTCCAAGGTATCGCCTGAACTTCCTTACTCTGTCTGCGTCTCTTAATGAGTGGGCGAGGTAATATAGTTTCCTTCCCTTACGCTGGCGGACTTCGATATACATACAATAAAATATATGTGACTACAAATATATAAATTAATATGAAATATGACTACGAGTTTCCACTGGACTATCTGTGAATGCTAATCTATTTGTTTAACCTCATCCCCCGCAACTTTTGGTGTGTTTTATGGAGGTGTGGAATATCGAAGCATTTATATATGACTTAATACCTAATACTTATTAATATGTAACTTTTAGTGATTAATATGTCAACTTACGTGAATGTGCCTCGACCTAAGCACTCACCCACCTTGAACACTGTTTTGATGGTGGAGGACACATTGAAAAATATGGATGAAAGTGTAGTAACAATAGCCGAGCTGAAAAAGAAGCTGCCCAAGCAGGTGAACCACAATACGCTGAAGAGAATACTCGAATACCTTGAGGAAAGCAACAAAATAGCCGTCTCAATGAAAGGCATAACCTGGATACACAACCCCAACCCAAATCTCAGGAAAGCCATAAATTCAGGTCTTGAACTATGAAAACAGTCAGAGTAATCTTTTCGCCTGAAGCAGAGGAAGTCTACAAGTACCTCAACGAAGAATCTACTTCATCTAAACCGAGGCAAGCATCTTCCGCGCCCTGCACAAGAAGATTGAGCTTATTAAGTCTAATCCACACTATGGTGATCCGATATCCAAGAAACTCGTCCCTCAAGAATACAAGATAAAATACGGAGTCACCAACCTTTTTCGGATGGAGCTACCAAACTACTGGAGGATGCTGTACACGCTAACAGACGGCGAAACCAAGATTGAGATAATATCCTTCGTATTGGACGTCATAGACCATAAAGGCTACGACAAAAAATTCGGCTACAAGAAGAAATAAACTCGACCCCCTCCGCCGCAGGCTTTGGGCTATTATTTTATCCTGAATCCAATATAATTTTAACCAAAACATCTTCTTGTACAACAGTATAGGTAATTACACTATGTTGAGAAACAATCAATCTTTTGGTCTTTTTAGGAGGATATTGTTGATACCCTATCCCCTCATAGGTATGCTATATTTTCAGATTCCCTTTATCTTTTTAGGATTGATTTTAGGTGGTTGGCAGTATATCATGATATCCCTGTCAGTTTTTGGTGTGCATCTTATCATCAGAACGATACTTAACAAAATTGATTCCAATTTGCCGCCAGAGGAGAGACATAAGGCTAGAAGATTCGATTATCCTCTGTCATCAGGGGAGGGGTATAAGATCAAAATAGATTTTCTATCCTGTTTTTTGCTTTCGTTTGCTCTTGGTTTTTTCATATCCGGTTACGTAGGTTTATTTGAATTAGGATTAGTGAACATTGTAGAAGAACACGTTATTAAATTATTCGGGTGGATGTTGTATATTGCGGGCTTGATGACTGTCCCGATGTTTATTATTATGTCTCTGGCAAGGATTTATGTGGAGAAGGGTTACGACAAAAAGGAAAGAGTTGATAACCCATTTCTCAGATCACTCCTAATCCTTCTAGTGGTTTTCGCAATAGTTTTTCAGATATGGGTTCTTTTGAATCTTAAGCAACTTATGACTATTGATGTTACAACTTACCTACATTACACGACAGTAATAAAGATTTTATTTGGCATACCCTCTATTTGGCTTATAACGATGCTTTTCTTTGGACTTACAGGCGAGGAATACAAAGCCGTTTTTTGAGCGAGATTTTATTATAAATACCTCTATACGAACCGTGTATCTGCTTGGATGTTGACTTCAATCACAAAAACAACATACACCTCACACAGTTGCATATCCACCCTCCTTATTTTGTTCCTGTAACCCATCCGTTTGTTCTGGTGCACCATACCTCACAGGTTAGGTTGTGGGTTTTGTGCGGTACACCTTGTGGAGTTGATGTTTAGATTTCTTGTTTATTAACTTGTAAGACCAATCTTATTATGGTGATAGATATGGTTAATGTTGATGTTACAAAGCTGAGCTCTAAGGGGCAGGTTGTCATCCCCCAGGATATGCGGAAAGATTTCTCTGTAGGAGATAAGTTCGTCA
>CBFCYF010000039.1:0-14805 GCA_965602195.1 uncultured archaeon
AATTTGCCTTGCAAATTTTAAAGCCCCTGAATGCGAAGCATTCAATGGGTTTCTCAGTTCTCGTGAATCCGTTGGATTCACCAGATTATGAAGTCTATACTTCATAATTCAATAAAAAACAAGGTTAAAATGAATGAGCATAGCAACGTGAGGAGGGAAGCAAATGCATCAGCTGATCTGGAGTTCTGGAACCCAACAACAAAGTTAGGATCAGAAGTTAAGGAGGGAAGAGTTAGTTCTATGCATGAGGTTTTATCTATGAGTGCCCCCATAAAGGAGGTGGAGATAGTGGATAAACTACTTCCAGGCCTCAATGAGGAGATATTGGATGTGGGTAGAGTTCAGAGGGTGACAGATTCTGGACGGAGAATGCGTTTCAGGGTGGTGGCTGCGGTCGGCAACAATAACGGCTATGTTGGTTTAGGGAATGCTAAGGGTAAAGAAGCAGGCCCCACAATAAGAAAAGCCATTAAGAGAGCTAAATTAAACATTAAGGAGATAAAGAGGGGTTGTGGCAGTTGGGAGTGTGGGTGTGGAGAGCCCCACACAGTTCCATCCAAGGTTAAAGGAAAGAGTGGGAGTGTGACTGTAAGTTTATCACCATCACCAAGAGGAACCGGGCTCGTTAGTGGAGAGATAGCAAGAAAAATCCTGTCACTGGCAGGGATAACAGACATCTGGGTTAAAACAGATGGTTCAACGAGAACCACCATAAACTTCGCACAAGCATTAGCAGATGCTCTTGGGAATACGAACAAGGTCAAGATGAGAGAGGAAGACATCAAGAAGCTGGGCATCGTATCCGGTGCCGTTTAAAAAAAAATGGTCAAAACGAAGGCAGACGAAATGAGAAGAATAGCCACAGTAAGAGTGCGGGGAAAGGTTCATGTGAGGGGGGAGATAGAGGATACCCTCAGACTATTAAAACTGAATAAGGTAAACCACTGTGTTATCCTTGATAACAGACCCCAGTATAAGGGAATGCTTAACAAGGTGAAGGACTATATAACCTGGGGGGAGATTAACACAGAAAACATGGAGAATTTACTCGTGAAGAGAGGGAGGATGGCAGGAGATAAAAGGATCAATATTGATCACAAGAAAGTTAAGGCTTTTGCAAAAGACTTTATGCACTTCAAGACGGAATTAGCAGATATTAGCCTGAAACCCGTTTTTAGACTGAAACCACCCAGCAAGGGTTATGAGAGGGAAGGTATAAAAAAACCATATTCAGTTGGGGGAAGTCTCGGCTATAGGGGAGATAAGATTAACGATCTGTTGGGGAAAATGACATAGATTAAAATCAACGATGGCCCATAAAGACAGGAAAATCAACAAAGGACGCGGTAGCAGAACGTGCGGGTATGGAAGCAGCAAGAAACACCGGGGGGCAGGAAGCAGAGGGGGTAGGGGGCTTGCGGGAGGTAAAAAACATAAATGGTCATTCTTTTCTAAGTACAAACCAGGTTATTTTGGAAAGCATGGTTTCAAGAGACCACCGGCAGTTGTTAGGGAGGTGAGTGTGGTAAATGTAGGCCGAGTTAATGAGGATCTCCCCCGGTTAATTAAAGAGAAAAAAGCAGAAAGTAAAGGTAAAAAATATTATATAGATCTTAAAGCCCTAGGTTATGAAAAACTTCTGGGGTCCGGAAGAGTTACAAATCCATTAATAATCAAGGTAGATGATTATTCTGAGAAGGCGTTGAAAAAGATAGAGGAGGCTGGTGGGGGGATAGAATCTGAAAATGAGGCTGGACTTCATTAGACCGCTGATAAAATACCTGCCAGAGGTGAAGTTACCTAAGAAGCATATACCTTTCAAGGAAAAGCTAACTTGGACTTCTGTCATTCTGGTATTGTTCTTCGTCATGGGGGTGATTGCACCAGCAGGTGTTTTACAAGACGATATTCCGCAGCAGTTTCAGCTGATGCAGATAATTTTTGCCAGCCAGATCGGCAGCATCATATCTGTAGGGATAGGCCCCATAGTTACTGCATCAATAGTTCTTCAGTTGCTTGTGGGGGCAAAGATGATAGACCTTGATATGACGAAGGCCGAGGATAAGGCCTTGTTTCAGGGTTCACAGAAGATTCTCACAGTACTAATAGCATTTTTCGAGGCTGCAGCAATAGTAATTGGATTCCACCTGGGATCCACTCTTTTAGGTGAGGGCTGGGGCATCCAAAACCCCATGGTTCAGTTTATCATACTCCAGATAGCCGTCGGTTCAATCCTGCTGATGTATCTGGATGAAATCGTATCGAAGTGGGGGATAGGCTCTGGAATCGGGCTTTTCATCGTGGGAGGTGTCTCCCAAAGGGTAATGAGCGCATCACTCAACTTCCTGCCAAACGAGGGATACGCCTTTGGTGAAAATTTCCTTGGAGCGATACCTAACACAATTCAGCAGTTATTCATTAAGGGGGGCATCAGCTTTTTTGAAGTACTTTCTCTAGACTTTTTGTGGCCGGTTATTGCTGTGATTGTTGTCTTTCTGGTTGTGGTCTATTTTGAATCTATGAGGCTTGAGATTCCTCTTTCATATGGAGGCATACGGGGGGTTGGCGGGAGATATCCCCTGAAATTCTTCTACGTCTCTAATATTCCGGTAATACTTGCGGCAGCCTTACTCATGAATGTTAGTATGTGGGCTGGTATGGCGGGTGTGAATATAAACAATCCCCCAAGAGATATGGATTTCTTCCAGAGGATTATCTATGACATCGGCTACAACCTGACCCTGGGAGACCTACATGGGGTCCTGAGTCCCGACAACTATATGATGCTAACTGATTTAGGTGTATTGATACATCTTCTCATATACGGCCTTGCATTTCTTGGACTTTGTGTATTATTCGGTAAATTCTGGGTTGAGACCACCGGGTTGGGGGCAGAGAAGGTCGCAGAGCAGATACAGGGAGGGGGAATGCAGATTCCTGGATTCAGAAGAGATAAGCGGGTTATTGAGAGAGTACTTAACAGATACATCCCTCAGATAACAATCATTAGTTCGGTGGCGGTAGGTCTGCTTGCCTTAGGAGCGGATCTGATGGGCGCATTCGGCTCTGGTACCGGAATCCTCCTTACAGTGGGGATTTTATATAGGCTGTATGAGGAAATCCAGAAAGAGCAGATGTCAGAAGTACATCCCGTCATAAGAAGATTTATGGGTAAAGGATAAGTGAGGGGATGTGAATTTCTTTTTGCCAACATTTTCTTTTCTAAAGAAAAGGTTGTGTGCAGAACTACATCCCGCCATAAGAAGATTCAGGGGTAAAGGATAAAGAGAAGGTGATTTGATTTACCAACGATTAGCCCACTTCCCGCTGAATTCGCAAAGCGAATTCCATTTCTTTTCTCCAACATTTTCTTTTCTAAAGAAAAGGTTGCATGGATAAGAAACTGCCCAGGAATCTTGGAAAATCATCATCTGTGATTGTTAATATAGCCTCTCCCGCCAGGATACTGTATTCTGCGTTTCTCAGATCTTTCCCAAACCCCCGCCGCACTTTCACTATATCGTCCATCAACTCATCTATCCCAGTGAACTGCTGTGGTATATCAGCAACCCACCGCCCATCCTCCAGATACGGGTTGAATTGCCTGTATTTCTCGAGGAATTTCTCCTGATCCATGAGGTCTTTATCTGCGGGGGGCCCGAAATGGTGCCCTATGAAAGGAAGACTCCAGACGTCAAACTCATATACCATCACTGAGGTATCGTCCTCATTAGTCCAGATCCTGGATTTTATCACGCTGAAATTAGATTCCTCAACTGCTTTCAGAATAGAGTTCCGGGTCTTCCTGAGTTGAGAATATAGCATGTTTGGGTTAAGTTTAGGGTGCCTCAACACCACAGAGATTATCTTTGTGCCTCTTTTCTCCATCGCACTCAGAATTTCATCCTGCCCCGGAGCCTTCATCTTCCGGGGAAAAAAGAACCCCCTTCCTGGGTCCTTTAGAAACCTCCTTGCAGAAACCATAAATCTGGCTATTTTCTGCCTGGAAACAGCTGCTGCAACATTCCTATTCTCATCCACCGGATCGACTACAATGAGGGCGGCATCCGGAAAGAAATGCTTTAAGGTTTCTTTGTTCTCCCAGATGTGCCCGGGGTCGATAACCTCCCTGAACTGCCAACCGCCTGCAGCCTTTAATGTGTCGCTGAATGTTCCGTAATTGATTATCATCAACTCGAGAAGATACCCGGAAAACCCCTGAATTTTAGCTTCTGCCCCATACACCCTGATTCCCTTCATAAACTGTTTCAGCAGAAGAATCTCATTTCTTAATTGCCTATTCTTCCTCAGCTTCTTTTTGATATACTGTGTATGGTAGGGGGTTCTATCAACTGATGATTTAGGTTCCCGGGTCTCATAGCAGGGGACTAGGTCTATATTATATCCTCCATAACATCCCACCACATACGGGTGCTCTGCATAATCTATCTCATATCCGGCACCTAATTTCTTAAAAAGCCTCTCTCCGATATCCAATCCCCGCATCTCCAGCTCCTCCCTGCATACGTCGGTGTGGAACATGATGAATATATCGATGTCTTTGTCTCCACTCAAATCAGTGCCTTTAGCCAGTGAACCAACCAGGATGGGCTTTACACCCTCCCCCTCAATGTATTTCTTTATCTCCCCTATTATCTCTTTCTCTCTTCCATGCTCTTTTTCTGTCGGGGTAATCTCCCTTAGGATATCTTTTAGGAGTTTCTTCATTCTAATTACTCCCCAGGGGGGTTATTACGCCACATGCCGACACCATGAATCTCAACTCCACAGTTATAGCATCTATAGTATCTAACATGGTTTTCCAAAACCGTAAATAGGCGTCTCTTTATCAATAATTCTCCGCAGTTGTAGCAATACGTGTTCTCGCCTATATCGCCTGGGAGATTACCCGCGTATATGTATTTTAAACCAGCATCATGGCCTATCTCCATGGCTTTATGGATGGTTTCTGCTGATGTGGGATCCATGTGGTCCAGTTTATAGTCGGGATGGAACCTGCTTATGTGCCAGGGTATTTCATCCCCAACATCTCTTATAAATTCTGCTATCTGCCTTAACTCATCTTCTGAGTCATTCATATCGGGTATGAGGAGGGTGGTGACCTCAACCCAGATGCCCTTCTTTTTCATCTCTTTTATTGTACTTAAAACCGGTTCTAATCTCGCCCCGCATGTCTTTCTGTAGAAATCATCTGAAAAACTCTTCAAGTCCACGTTTGCGGCATCCAGGTATGGTTCGATGGTTCTGAGGGCTTCCTCTGTCATGAAACCGTTGGTGACAAAGATGTTTCTTAGTCCCCTATCGTGGGCTATTTTTGCTGTATCGTAGGCGTATTCAAAGAAGATCGTAGGCTCCGTGTAGGTGTAGGCTATGCTCTCGCATCCCGCACCCTCTGCGGATTCCACTATCTGCTCTGGGGATTGGTCTTCGCCCCGGATGTTTCCGTCTTTTTCAATCTGGCTTATCCTCCAGTTCTGACAGAATTCACATCTGAAATTACAGCCCAAGGTTGCGATTGAATAGCTCTCACTTCCCGGGAAGAAGTGGAAGAGAGGCTTTTTTTCTATGGGATCCACAGCAGAGGAAATCAGCCGCCTATAAACCAGTGAATAAAGAATTCCCCCCCTATTCTCTCTCACACAACAGATGCCTCGTCTTCCCTCAACTATCGTACAACCATGTGAACATAAATTACATTTAACCTTCTTATCTGCCAGCCTCGCATATAACATCGCCTCTTTCATCTCGGTTAATCTATTGCCTTTCCAGTTAAATAAAGCTGCCCCATTAAAGAACCTAAAGGGGCATCTGTCACGGGATATAAACCCGTAATCTAAATAAATTGTATGCAGTATCTGAAGATTCCCGCAGAAAGAATCCCCTCTCTCCTTGGGAAAAAAGGCGAGGTTAAGGAGCATATCCAGAGAAAAACAAAAACCACCCTCTCAGTTGACGACACCTTGGTTGTTATTGAAGGAGAGTCCATAGACGAATGGGATGCCAGGACTGTGGTGTTGGCTGTGGGCCGGGGTTTTGAACCAGAGATCGCCTTAAGATTATTAGATGAGGATATGAAGCTTGAGGTGATACACCTGAAGGACTTCATCAACACAAAGAAGGAGATGTCGAGGAAAAAGGGCAGGATAATAGGAACCAGCGGCAAGATGAGGAGGTATATAGAGAATCTAACAGATACCTATGTAGCGGTTTACGGAAACACTGTGTCGATAATCGGCTCTCACGAGGGGGCAGATATAGCTAAGGAGGCTGTATTGATGCTGGTGCGTGGCTCACAGCACGCAGCAGTTTATAGGTTTCTGGACAGATCAAGACATCAGAGGATGAAATCGAATACCATAGAGTACTATGAAACCGGATACGAATAACTGGGGGATTTAATAGTGAAATCGTATTCATTAAACATAGCTGGAAGTGGTTTGTGATGATGGAAAAGGAGAAGGCAGCAGAGAAACTATTCGAGGAGTTCAAGGAGACATCTATCACGGAATTCTTCAGAAAGAATAAAGCGCATCTGGGATACTCGGGGAGTATAAGATCACTGACCACAGTAGTACATGAGATAGTCACAAATTCCCTGGATGCCTGTGAGGAGGCAGGGATTCTGCCCGACATCTGCGTGGAGATATTTGAGGTCGGGGATTTACACTACAGGTTGGTTGGAAAGGATAATGGTCCGGGGATACCCATAAAGCATATCTCGAATGTGTTTGGGAAGATGCTTGCGGGAACTAAATTCCACAGGAATATACAGTTGAGGGGGCAGCAGGGAATTGGTGTGGCGGGTGTTACGTTGTTCTCTCAGACCACCACAGGCAAACCCATAAAAATCAAAACCTCAACAGGAAACGGGAAGGTATATGATGTTGAATTAATGATCGATATCACCAAAAACAAAGCAGATATTCTGGATAAGACTGAATACAGCGAGTACTGGAGGGGTACGGAGATAGAGTGCGAATTAAAGGGCGTTAAATTCTCCTTAGGTGAGCGGGGCCCCTACGAGTATCTCAGAAGGACGGCCATCGCCAACCCCCACGTCAGGATAGTGTTCCTTGATCCGAAGGGGAGGAAGACCATATTTGAGAGATCCAGTGATGATATCCCTAAGCCACCTGTTGCTGTGAAACCTCACCCGGAGGGCATTGAGGTGGATGATCTGGTTAATATGGCTAAGATCACTAAGGGGAGGAAGGTTAACTCCTTCCTTGTGTCAACTTTCTCCCGTATGAGCAACGCCAAGGCAAATGAGATTCAGAGGCTGGTGGATTTTGACCTGAATAAGAACCCCAGAAGATTAAGCTGGAGTGAATGTGAGCAGATGGTGAACGCCATCAAGCAGATAAAATTTCTGGCTCCGCCAACGGAGGGTTTGGTGCCGATAGGGGAGAAGCAGATCAGGGAGGCTGTGTTGAATATTCTTGACCCGGAATTTGAGGCGGTCCTCACAAGAAACCCCAACGCCCACTCTGGAGGCGTAGCCTTCCAGGTGGAGGTGGCAATAGCATATGGGGGGAACGCAGGGAGAGAAACCCCCTCCGGAACAAAATATGAGATAATGCGTTTCGGCAACGGAGCCCCCCTGTTATTTGATGCGGGGGGATGTGCCATCACAGAGGCCGTTAATTCCATAGAGTGGAAGAGATACGGTATCAGGGATTATGAGAGTGCCCCCTTCACAGTGTTTGTTAATCTGGTGTCCACTCACGTCCCATATACCTCTGCCGGAAAACAGAGTGTTGCCGGGGAGAAGACCATAATCGGGGAGATCAGGTTTGCTTTGATGGAGGTGGGACGTAAATTCCAGAGATACCACTCCCAGATGAGGAAGGCGTTGGAGAAGGAGGCTAAGAGGCAGGCTCTGTTGAAATACAGCGCGGAGTTGGCGGCAGCATTAGCTAAATTAACGGATTCTGATGAGCAGGAGATTCTAAAGCAACTGAGGGCACTGATAAATAAGAAGCTTGTGTTGTTTGATGAGGAGATGGTGGGGGAGGAGGAGACACTGCATAAGGATGAGGCTGAGATAGAGGAGACCAAGGAGATGAATGAGGATTTTGCAGTGGAAGAGGAGGGGAGGGCCTGAGTTAATGTAAGGGTTAGTTAAGATGAAAAGACAGGAGGTCATATCAAGGTTGGTGAATCTGGGGCAGGAGATGGTGGAGGAGATACGGGTGGAGGAGTCTCCGAGGATAAGGATGCCTCAGCGGGGGTTTGGTAACATCATCTTCAATGACAAAAAAAACATTTTGGAGTTGGGGGATAAGAAATCAACCAGAAGTTTCTTGAATGTGGCTCATTCCAGAAAGTTTATGCAGAGTGTTTTGATTGCATCAAAGTGCAGGGAGTTTGTGGCAAGAGATAAGACTGCGAGCATCAGGGAGCTTTATTATCAGCTGAAGCATAGTATTCCCGGGTCGAAGGAGAACACATTCGATGATCAGTCGGAATCTGATCCCTTGATTGTTGATTTGGAGACTGCGTTGGGGGTTCTCAGGGAGGAACTGCATCTTAAGGCGGATGATAAGGGTACGTTAATTGGGAAGATCACGATCGAGGATTCCGGGGATTTTATTGACTGCTCTAAGCTGGGTAAATCAGGTTTGTCTGTTCCGTCCATAATCGAGCACTATAAGTTCCATGATGTTGAGGCGGATTATATTTTGGCGATAGAGACTGGCGCTATGTTTGATCGTCTTGTCGAGGAGAAGTATCACTTGAAGAATAGCTGTATTATGGTATCTACGAAGGGGCAGGCGGCCAGGGGATGTCGGAGGTTGGTTCACCGGTTGGCCACCGAGCTTAATTTGCCTGCGATAATGTTCACGGATGGGGATCCGTGGGGTTATTATATTTATTCGGTGATGAAGGCGGGTTCCATGGCGTTGGCTCATGAGTCCAGGAGGCTGGGTACGCCGAAGATGAGGCTTGTGGGGATGACTATGACGGATATAGATAAGTATGAGTTAGATAAGGTGACTGAGAAGCTTAAGGATGTGGACCGGAAGAGGATTAATGAGCTGCTCCAGTATCCGTGGTTCCAGAAGAAGGAGTGGAAGATGGAATTGGATCTTATGGCTAAGAAGGGGGTTAGGATAGAGCAGCAGGCTCTGGCAAGCAAAAGCCTTGAGTTTGTAGCGGAGGAATACCTCCCAGAGAAAATCGAGAAAAATATAATGCTGCCTTAAGATGAATTTTCTAAGAGATATCTTTGAGGATAAACAGGATCAAGAGTACATCCACCATAAGTTTGTGAAATATGGGAGGGGAGAGCACGCCGGCCCGGTTGCTGTGATAAAAAAAACCCATGGTGTGATAAAAATCAACGCCTCAGGTGATTACGCCAACATCCTCGGAGCCATACTCCTAAAATCCTCAGACTGCGATGTAGCTGCGAAAGGAAACATCATAGCCCCCGAAGACCTAAGCGAGAAACTGGATGCATCCGGCATAGAAGTCACAAAAACAAGGAAAAAAAAGAAGACCACCGTCCACGCAATAAAATATATGGGCCCGGCAGAAACACTACTGGAAGCATACGTGCAACACCCGGAAGCCACCTTCCTGCTGGATCTGAAGTCAGGTAAAAACACACTGAAAACAAAAAACACGCCCCCTAAACTAGGGTCAAAAATAAACGACTCATTCTGCAAAACCACAATCAACGTCTCCGCAGAAGAATATATGCTGGAGGAGCTCTGCTTCGGCACAGAAATAGAACACTACGAGGAGATAAAGATAAGCCACAGCTACAGCATCCAGGGATTCATGATCCCGGAACAATACAAAAATAATCCATTGATGACCAGAATACATGCGAAACGGAAAGGCACCATCAAGAGAACCGTTGAGGTAGATGGCTCAGCCTCCGGACAAGAGAAGGAACTACTAGCTTAAATCTTTTTTCCCGGACTTAGATTTCGAGTAATTCTTTATCGGCGCACCCCAAACCTTAGCGTTCGGCACAGCCACAAACAAACCCTCCTCAGTATACAACTTACACATCATGGCGTCGATCTCCTCAACCCGCCCCTTAATCTTCACGGTCTCAATAACATCACCCACCCTAAAGGGCTTATAGAAGAGCAGTAATCCGCCTGCAACAAGATTACTTAACAAATCCTTCAAGGCGAAACCAACAACAAACCCCGCAACACCAAAACCAGCAATCAAGGGGGCAACATCCACTCCGACGCTGCCCAACGCGATCATAAAAACTAAGGCATAAGATACCGTCCGAGAGGTTCCATAAATAAACCGCTCTATGGTCTCCTCTATCTTGTCGCTTTTCTTGAAATAAGACTTCAGGTACCCCATTATGAAGTGAATCAGGATTCTGCCCACAATTATTATCAGCACAAACTGTATTATGCTCTCAGTGTACGGTAGGATATTCTTCTTCATCTCATCCAACAACGTATTTAATAACTCCGTTTCAGCCATAGTTAATTTATTGATTTAATAAGAGTTATATAGCTACGTCTCAAGAATCCTTTCAGCTGTTTTCTCCCCCAACAGAGCCTTTAATTTCCTGATATCCGCCTTCTTCAGGTGGGAGGGATCTGTCACCCCCGCATTAAACAGCTTCCTTGCCCTTATCCTTCCGATGCCTTTCACACTCACCAAAGGAATTAATTCCTCTTTTATCCCATACTTGATTCTGGCCTCAAGTTTCTTCATCTCTGCTGCGGCGTTTCCCAACCCCAGAATCCGGGAGATCTCCCTAGCCGAATAAGAAAGCCACTGCGCATTCTGAAGCCGCTGGTTAAGTATCCCGGGAGCGACATTATATGACTCAAGGATGCCCTCCTCAGAGGCCTCATTAATCCAGGACATAAATAATTTCGCCGTTTTAAATCTCTCCAGGAAACCAGGATCCAAGTCAAAGCCCCCAAGATCCCTGAACAGCTCATCAGATACCTTATATGCCTCCTCCCAAAGCAAGACCTCCTCCTGACGATTCAGATAAAGAGGGTATATCTCAACAGCATCACATAACATCTCCAGCAACCCGAGGGCCGGGAATTTATGCTGGGATTCCGCTAAATTCAATACACTTATATAGTTGCGTGCGGTAAGCGGGTCAATGTAGAGCTCAGATACTCTCGCCCCAAGAGGAGTGGGCAACAAAAAATTTCCCTCTTTTTTTATAAAATCCCACCCCATCAATCCATCGATTATCCGGTTAATCAAAGCCTCAAAACCCTCCAAACCATATTGATACCCGAAGAATGTCGAGCTAAAGAATTCCAGCAGGGAAGATGAGGTTCTTGTGAATCCAGAGGCAATTGCAGCAAGAATATGAAACCTCAGAACAGGCTCTACTCCCAGCCTGGAGTGAATCGGCTCCACCTCCCCCCTCACGTATCTCTCAACTAAAAAATCTTTCTCAGAGTCGGTTCTTGCTAGGGTAACCGCTACTCCAATATCATCAAACCCTGGTCTGCCCGCCCTGCCAGCCTGCTGCTTATATTCGAGAACCGGTATGTAATCCAATCCCCCAGCCCCGTATCTCTTCACATCCCTTAATATAACGGTCCTTGAGGGAAGATTCACTCCCGCAGCCAGTGTGGGGGTTGCGACAATAACCTTGACCTCGCCCCTCTTGAATGCATCCTCAACCAGAATCCTCTGCTTGTTGGCGATGCCGGCATGATGAAATGCCGTCCCATTTCTGAGGCAGCCGCCGAGCCGCCTACACTGTTTGGTGGGAGAGGAGAATACAGATAAAACATCCTTCTCAAGCCTGGCTGTCTCCTTGGCGTTTTCAGCCACCCCAAGACGCAGATCATCTCCCAGCTTCTGCGCCACAGACGCAGCACTTCTCCTTGAATTAACAAAAACAAGAACCTGGCCGCCCCCCGAAAGCGACCTTGAAACAACCTCCCTGAGTTTATCGTATTTATTCCCGCCTACCTCCACAGTCTCCAGAAGCTTAACAGGACGCCACTTGGAGGCTATTAACTTCGCATTCAACCAGCCTGCTAACTCACCGGCGTTTCCGATGGTAGCTGAGAGAGCCAGGACCCGGATCCCAGGAAATAATCTCTGGAATTTTGAGATGAGGATTTCATACACGGGACCCCTATCTGAAGCAATTAAATGGATCTCATCCATTACCAGAACACCTATGTTATCGAACCACTGGGGTCTCGACCTCAGTATTGAATCGCACTTCTCCGCTGTCGTTACCAGGATGTCGAAGTCCGTGGTTTTCCTGTATTTGCTTGAATCCAGATCACCCATCTCCAACCGCACATTAAAACCCACATCCCTGTATTTCTGGAACTCCAGGAATTTCTCATACGCCAGCGCCCTTAAGGGAACAACATAAACCGCCTTCTTTCCAGTTTCCAGCGCCTTTATCATGGCGAGCTCTGCGGCAAGAGTCTTTCCGGAGGCGGTTGGGGTGGACAGAATCAGATTCCCCATATCCCCAAAAATCCCGTCCCTCACCAGGGCCTCCTGCGGGGGATAAAGCACAGATATTCCTGTGGATTTAAGGAGTCTTATGAATTTCTTCTCTATCGGAACCTCATCTATCAGCATTTTGTTCCTTCAGCTGCCTCTTGACATAACCTACCAGACCGCCAGAGTTAATCAGATTCAGCAGAAATTGGGGTAATGGAGGGAATCTGTATCTCTTCTCAGTATCTAGGTTTCTGATACTGCCTTCCCCGAAATCTATTTCAAGGATGTCGCCGTCTTCCGCCTCCACCTCAGATTCCACAAGCGGAAGCCCGATGTTTATTGAGTTTCTAAAGAATATTCTTGCAAATGATTCTGCGATGACGCATGAAATACCTGCCCCCATCAAGGCTCTTGGGGCATGCTCCCTGGAGGAGCCGCAGCCGAAGTTCTCTCCTGCCACAATAATATCGCCTTCCTTAACCTTCTGCGGGAAATCCGGCCTCACCCTCTCAAAGGCGTGTTTTGCCAGCTCCCGGGGGTCTCCGGTTACAAGATATTGTGCGGGAATGATCTGATCCGTATCCACATTATCCCCAAACCTCCATGCCCTGCCGCGAATTTCTTTTTTCATTTCCATTGATTCTTTAGGATGCTGGTTCATCCCCAAATAGTAGCTGGTTAGGTATTTTGATGTCAGTGAATTTTTTCTTGCACCTCAGGCATCTGAATACTGTATACTCCGTACCATCTGGTTTTTTTGTTGTTTTTCCTTTACTTAATTCCACATTACATTTCGGACATTTCATTCTAGATCATTTGGGTCTGTTATTCTGCCGGTTATTGCAGATGCGGCAACAACGGCCGGGCTTGCCAGATAAACACGTGAATCCTTATGCCCCATTCTCCCAATGAAATTCCTGTTTGTTGATGAGATACATACCTCGTCTTCTGCGAGGACGCCCATGTAACCCCCAAGGCATGCACCGCAGGTTGGTCCGGAGACATAGACGTCGGCGTCCATGAAAACCTTTATTAAACCCTCCCTCATCGCCTGCATAAAAACCCTCCTGCTTGCAGGAACCACAATCATCCTCACATCCCCCTTGATCCTCCTTCCCTTTAAAATTTCTGCGGCAACTCTCAGATCCTCAATCCTCCCATTGGTGCATGATCCAAGGTAGGCCTGATCTATATCCACACTTAACTCCGATGCGGGGGCAGTATTTTCTGGAAGGGAAGGCTTTGCAACCGTCGGAACAATCTCCCTCCCATCATATTCGAATTTCTCAGAATAGGTGGCGTCTTTATCGGAATAAACCGGTTTATATTCCCCCCTAACCCTCGCCTTCAGGTAGTTAAACACCTTCTCGTCTGGGGGGATGATACCTGTTTTCCCGCCTGCCTCAATAGCCATATTAGAGATAGTTATCCTATCGGATAGGGGCAGGTCTGTGATCGTTGACCCATAGAACTCCATCGCCTTATAGAGAGAGCCATCAACCCTGATATCGCCGATTATATGCAAGATTATGTCTTTTCCCATCACGTATTTGTTGAGTTTACCCTCCACGATAAATTTCTGCGTCTCCGGAACCTTAAACCATAGCTTTCCGGTTGCCATTACCGCTGCAGCCTCAGTTGATCCGATCCCGGTGGCAAAGGAACCCAGTGCCCCGTAACTGCATGTGTGGGAATCCGCCCCCACAATAAGTCTCCCGGGGGCCACAAAACCCTCCTCGATCATCAGCTGATGGCATACGCCTGCCCGGCCAACCTCGAAGTAGTTCCTGATCCCATATTTACGGGCGAACTCCCTCATCGCCTTAGCCTGCTCAGCTGATGCAACATCCTTATTCGGGACATAGTGGTCTGGAATCAAAATAATCTTTTCCTTTAATGGCTCTGCACCAAACTCCTCAAACACCTCAAATGCAGGGAGTCCAGTAACATCATTAACCATAACGTAATCTATTTCCGCCTCAGTAATCTCCCCGGCTTCCACTTTCCCCCCGGATTTACCTGCAAGAATCTTTTCGGATATGGTCGGCATTCTGATAGAAATATGGTATCGAATGGATTAAAACCATAAATTAAAGAGAAAGACTTTTATGCCCGTTTACCCCATTCAATTAATATTAAACTAAAAAAAATGTTTGAGGAATACCAGGTAGAATGCGTTTCCGATTCCGACAGGCAGAGGTATCTTTCGCTGGAAAAAAAATTCATGGATAAGTACTGTAATGACCCCGCCTTCCTATCCAAAGACATCCGGGAAGAGCTCTTTCTTAAATTCCTGCTTACAGAATACCCTGATATGGGTGATGAGGAGCTATCTATAAACACAAAATACATCCT
>CBFCYF010000040.1:0-14169 GCA_965602195.1 uncultured archaeon
GGAACCACAGTCACACTAAACGCAAAAGACAAAGTAACCCTCTCAACAAAATCCAAATCAACCCCCCGGGGAAACAACGCCCAGGACAAAGCAAACCCAGGAACAAAAAGAAAAAAAACACCCCCAACAACAAAACGAACAACATCAAACAACATTTTCCAACACCCATCTAATATAAACACACACCTAAATTAATAGACACAGCAACATATATAAAACAAAAAAAAATGAGGAAACACCTAACTATCACCCTAATACTCCTGCTTGTCACCACAACACCAACATCAGCAGAAAACCAGCTCACCGGAGAAAACTACCTCAACACAGAATTCGGCCCAATATGGAGCTACTGGGCAGAAGACCGGATAACATCAGCCCCAAAAATAGTAGACCTAAACAACGACACCATAAAAGAAATACTGTTCACCTCATGGGACGGAAACCTCTACGCACTAAACCCACTCGGAGAACTACTCTGGTACTACCACACAAACGAAAGCATAAGCGCAAGCCCAACAACCGCAGACCTGGATGAAGACGGAATAGATGAGATACTAATCACCTCATGGAACGGAAACCTCTACGCACTAAACTCAACAGGAAAAAAAATATGGACCTTCCACACCGAAGGAAGAATATCCACCACCCCAGCCGTAGCAAACCTAGACAACAACAAAGAAAAAGAGATAATAATAGCATCAGAAGACGGCAAAATATACATACTAAACAATAAAGGAGAAGAAAGAAGCCACTTCAAAACCCTAGGGGAAATAAAATCCAGCCCAACAATAGCAGACATAGACAGAGACGATAAACCGGAAATCATAATCGGATCAAACGACAACAACATCTACGTAATAAACTACCCCTACATGACCGTATGGAGCTACACAACCCAAGGAGACGTAGCCGCCACCCCAACCACAGCAGACATCACAGCAGACACAAAACCCGAAATCATAATCGGCTCCGCAGACGGAACACTACACTGCCTGAACTACGGACAAATATACAGCGAAAAAAACAAGAAATACAGTGAAGGAATAATCACGATATGGAACCAGAGCCTGGGGGGAATCATATCCACGGCAACCGTAGGAGACATAAACAACGACACCATAAAAGAGGTGTTGGCGGGCACAGAAAACAAAGACCTGTTTGTCCTCAGCAACCAAGGAGAAATCCTATACAAATACAGCCTGAACAGCAGAATAAAAGCAACACCAAAAATAGCAGACATAGACCAAGACAATGAAAGCGAAATAATAGTAGCATCCATGGACGGACAAGTAATAATACTCAACAGCACACTCAAAGCCATATGGAGCCACAGCCTGGACGGAGCAATACAAGCCACCCCAGCCACAGCAGACATAAACGACGACGGAAAAAAAGAGATGATCATAAGCGCAAACAACAAAATCACATTATTCGGATCAAAAAAAGACTCAGATAAAGACGGGTGGATAGACTACATAGAAACAATAGAAAACACAAACATAAGCAACAAAGACACAGACGGAGACGGACTACCAGACCCACAAGACCCCCACCCACTTAAACCTGAGAGCATGTTCATCGACTCAGACGGCGACGGACTATCAGACTACAACGAAAGCATCATGAAAACAAACCCCTACCTCAACGACTCAGACGGAGACGGACTCATAGACCCAATAGACCCCCACCCGCTGATAGCGGAAGTACTTCTAAGAGACTCAGACGGCGACGGACTGAAAGACTACATAGAAGTTAAGATGGGAACAGACCCCCTCCTCAACGACACAGACGGCGACGGACTCATAGACCCTAAAGACCCCCACCCACTGCAACCTGAGAGCATGTTCACCGACTCAGACGGCGACGGACTATCAGACTACAACGAAACAGCAGGAGGAACAAACCCCCGCAACCCAGATACAGACGGAGACGGAATAATTGATTCATGGGACCCCCACCCACTGCAACCTGAGAGCATGTTCATCGACTCAGACGGAGACGGACTATCAGACTACAACGAAAGCATCATGAAAACAAACCCCTACCTCAACGACTCAGACGGAGACGGACTCATAGACTCCGTGGACCCCCACCCACTGACACCAGATGAACACGGTACAGGGGAGGGGGGAATAGACACCACCATACTCCTGACAATCGTGCTCGCATTAAGCATCATCGCAGGCACATTAATCATAAAAAGACTAACCGCGCAACACCATCAAAAAGAAGAAGAAAGGGAAGAAGAACAGGAAGAGGCCATAGAGAGAAACGAGGATGTTGAAAAAAAAGAGGAAGAAACCCATAAAATCACATTCACGGAAGAAGAAAATAGAGGAGAACAGCGTAAGCCGCAGGAGAATGGAGATAAAGCATGGGAAGAAACCCAGGGGGTTGAAAAAAACTTAAAGCAGACAGAGATCATAGAAGGCGAAGAAAAAGAAGAAGACGCCAACATAGAGAAAACCATGGGCCTCCTTGAAAAAGAAAAAATCAGGTTAGAGACAGACATGAGTAAACTTAAGGGAAAACTGAAGAACGTGAAGAACCTTAAAAGAGAAAGAAGACTGGAGAGACACAGAATAGTGAAAGAAAAAAAAGATATAATGAATAAACTGGATATGATAAACAAAATCCCATTACCGCCAGAGAGACGGGAGGAGGAAACCCAGGGGATTGAAAAAAAAGGGGAGAGGATTAGACTATCTAAGCTACGCGCAGATATAAGCAGAATCAAAAAAAAGAAGCCAACATCGCTTGAAAAACAAGGAAGTTCCTGAAATTCCAAGCAGAGATTAAGGATAAACGATAGCAATTGTTTAAGGATACAGGGAAAAAACAAAACCGCTATTTAAAGAATGATGCGATATAATAATATAATAGATAAACAAAAAGCGCCGAGGAAGGGCACCATACAGGGCATCTCGATGAAGACCTTGCCCCTTTAAAGGGGTAAATACCACCAAAAAACAGATGTTATTTGGAAGATGAAAAAGATACCGATAATAAGATTAATAGCACTACTTATAGCAACAACCATAGTTGTCCAAGGCGAAGGAGTTGGTTCTATAGACACTCAATGCCGGGCAAATGGATTCGACTATGGCATAATCAGATATGAATGGAACAAAGACATAAGCAAGTACGAAGCTGAAGACCCACCACCAAAGAGCCCATACAGCATAACAGTAAGCGGAGACGCCACATCAGCAAGCTGGACAGCCGACCCCGCAGTAGACGGAGTACTCCACAAAGAATCATTAAACACATACCTCCACGCAGGCGGAACAATCGGAACCGTAAACATGGTTAGCAACGAAATAAGCCACATAACCTTCTGCGGAAAAGAAACAACAGTGCCAGAGTTCACATCCCTGGCAGTAGCACTAGTGATTCTACTGACAACACCAGCATTCGCATACCTGATTATTAAGAAAAAACACTGAGGAAGTCTATTCCTTCTTCTTCTTTTATTATTTTCTCTTATTTCCCGCAGACTACACACCCAGCAACCACCTCCACAGAGGGACGAATCTTATCTTCTTACCCTTGAACTCCCCCCCCAGACCCATAATCCCATGAGATTACAAGAAGATTATCGCATCTCAGATCCCTGGAAGCCCTAACCAGAGACCTCAGCTCCCTCTCCTGATCCTGGATTATTCTCTTAATTTCAGCCATATAGGGTAAAACAAACCTAAAAAGTTTACTGTTATATGGACATAAATCCAACATTTGTGAGCCCAACATACAAGATGGAATTCACTACCACACCAGTAACCCCCCCCCACTCCAAGGCATTTACCTCCCCTCTTTTTATACAAAACCAAGATCTCTCAGAGAACTAATATCAACCATTTGTTTAAAACCAACAACTACTTTAGTTCGCATTTCATTGCCTATTCTCTCCCAGCAGATATCCCTGAATCCCATATGATCTGCAGATATTATTATATAATACTCTTCTATAGTTGACACCATGAGCTCCTATTTCCTCCCTGCAGCATACACACCCCACCACCACAAACAAAAACACGGATAGATTATAGAGCACCATTCAAACCTCCTTTTAACAAATAAATCACAAATAATCTAGGTTAAAACAGCCATAATGGAACCCGATGAAGTAGTTGAAGGTTACGAAGAAACACTAATAGCCCATAAATTGCTTAACAAACACCTATTAAGGGTTGTATACATAAAACAAGACAACAAAGCTAAGGTTATTACCACATACCCAGCTGAGAAAACAAGATATTGGAGGGAAAAATGAGAGCACACTATGATAAAGAAGTTGATATATTACTAATAAAACTTAGTGATAACAAACCCGAATACGGCGAAGACATTGGTGAAGGCATACTCGTGCACTTTGATAAAAACAAAAACCCCGTAGAAATAGAAATCCTTAAAGCAAAAAAATATCTTGTGGATTGGTTAGGGCAAGCCCTCGAAGTAAAAACCAGATCACCCATGGCGGCAGTATAGGTTTCGCAACCAAAAAATGCGAATTGATAACGCCAGCGTTTACATAGAGTAAGGAGAAACGCATACGGATCACGGATCTGAACACGCCTCCCGGCGTGTTGTCTTCTCTACTTCCTTCTACTGGCTCGATTAAACAAAACCAAGACCATAGCAGATAAAACCAAGATCTCTCAGAGAAACAGGATCAACAATCTGCCTGAAATCAACAACAACCTTAGTCCTCATCACACCGCCTATCTCCCCCCAATCAAGATCCTTGAACTCCACATGATCCGCCGCAATTATGATACAATCAATACCCTTATAATCATCTCTATAATTAACACCATACGCTTCTATCTCCTGCCTGCTGAACAAAGGATCAAAACAAAACACATTAGCACCCACCCCCTTAAGCAAAGAAAGGACATCAACAGCCGGAGACTTAATCACCTCCTTCACACCACCCCTGAATGAGATACCGAGGACCAAGACATTCGCCCCCTTGATTTCTCTCCCAGCCTCCTCCAGCGCTTTCACGGCCTTATTCACAAGTTTTTCGGGAATGGAATCATTTACCCCCCTAGATAATCTTATTAACTCCGTCTCATCATCCATAACAAAATACGGGTAGAAAGGAATACAATGACCCCCAACCCCGCCAGGACTATGTAAGCTACAGTAAGGCTGCGTATTCGCCACCCTAAACACCTCAACAGCACTAACACCCAGCCTCTCACAGACACCAGTCAACTCATTAGCCAACGCAATATTAACATCCCTATAAACCCCCTCAAAAACCTTAACACACTCAGCCGCCCTAACACCTGAAACAGAAACAACCCCCTTCGAGTTAACCGCCGAATAAACACCCTCCAACGCCCCAGTTGTCCCCCCATCCACACAACCAATAACCTTAGGATACTGCCCCCGAATATCCCGGATAGCAGTCCCAGACATAGTCCTCTCAGGACAATGCCCCAAACCAAAATCAACACCAGCCTCCAACCCCGACTTCTCCAGAACAGGTATGAGAGACTCCGTTGAACCAGGAGGCATAGTACACTCAGTGACCACAATATCACCCCGCTCAAGACCCGCAGAAATACACTCCGCCACAGAATACACAGGAGACAGATCAGCTTTCTTATCCCTTATGAGAGTTGGAACCAAAATAACCTGAATATCAGACTCCTTCGCCGCCCCAACAAAATCAGAGGTAGCCCTCAACCGGCCCCCGCCCACATTCACAGACACCAGCTCATCCAAGCCGGGCTCCTCCCTCACATGATTCAAGCCATCATTCACGGAATCCACCACATCCCCGTTAATGTCGACTCCAACAACACTCGCACCCGAATCCGCAAAAACAGCAGCCAAAGGCAAACCCATCTTCCCAAGACCATACACTGCAACCGTCACCTCCCCGCCCACGAAGAGTCTACGAGACTCCTCCCTTTTGACACCATAAAGCTTCATCTTCCGAAACCACTTATTTTATCGCAGATGTAATCCAGATCACCAGATGAAAGAGAAGGATGCACAGGCAAAGAAACCACCTCACGTGCAAGCCTATCCGCAACAGCATATCTCTCATACATACCGAGTTTATGATACAAAGGCTGATCACACATCGTCCCCGGATAATAAACCCCATACCCAACCCCATTATCCGACAGATACTTGATGAACCTATCTCTTCCCTCCCTCAGCTTCACAGTGTACTGGTGGAATACGTGCCTGTAACCCTTAGGCACTACAGGAGTCTTAAGCCAACCCAAACCCCCAAAAGAATCACTCAGAAACCCAGCATTCCTAATCCTCCTACTGTTGAATTCATCCAATCTCCCAAGCTGACATAAACCTAAAGCAGCCTGCATATTAGTCATCCTATAATTAAACCCCAAAGACACATGCCTGTAGCGCTCAGGCATACCATGATTAATATAGAGACGGCACCTTTCTGCAACCTCATCATCACTGGTGAGAATCATACCCCCCTCACCAGTGGTCATATTCTTTGTTGGATAAAAGCTGAAACATGAAACATCACCGAAAGAACCCACCCTCCTACCCCTAAACTCAGCCCCATGAGCCTGAGCACAATCCTCAATCAACCTCAGCTGATAATCCTTCACTATCCTCATAATCCCCCTCATATCACATGGAAGACCATACAGGTGAACAACAAGAAGATAATTAATCTCAGGCTCCTCATTCAATCTTTCCTCAACCTTTTCAGGATCCAGATTGAAGGACACAGGATCAATATCCGAAAACACAGGAGTTGCATTACAATAAAGAATAGAGTTAGCGGTCGCAATAAATGAAAAAGGTGTGGTAAGTACATGATCCCCACCGCCGACACCCAAAGCCTTAAGTGCAACACAAAGCGCACTCGTCCCCGATGTTGTTGCTATCCCCTGCCCTGCCCCACAATACCTCGAAAAATTCTCCTCGAATTCAGATACATAAGAGCCGGATGCTATCATCCCCGAATCAAGCACCTCCATAACCCGGGACTTCTCCAGATCCCCTATAACCGGCTTAGCTATGGGAACCACTCTCATATCCTGTTCCCCCCCCTGAGGCTCTCAGGCAGAGGCCTGATACGCGCAGGTGAACCAACCGCCATACTCCACGCAGGAACATCCCTTGTCACCACCGAACCAGCCGCAACAAAAGCGCCCTCATTCAACGTCACCCCCGGAAGAACAGTGGAATTAGCCCCAACAGAAACACCATCCCCCAAAACAGGACCCCTCAAATCCACCTCCCCCCTAACCGGATACTTATCATTTGTGAGAACAACCCGGGGCCCAATAAAAACATTACTGCCCACCACCACATTCAAAGGAATATAGACGCCAGACTGTATAGAAACATTACTGCCTATCTCCGTGCAACCATCTATTATAGTATGGGTTCCCACCAAAACATTATCCCCGACAGTTGTCTTCTCCCGTATCAAAACACCATGCCCCGTCCTGAAATTGTCTCCGATTAAAACATCACAATAAATTATCGAATTAGATCTTATCACAGCATTATCACCTACAACAGCAGGTGAACAACCACCCCCATACACCAGACCCAGTATCACATTATCCTGGATCACACAGTTCCTGCCAACCCTATGTCTTGTTTCCATCCTGAGCATATAGATATGTGATTACATCTAAAAAATAAACCGACAGCACGTCCAAGACTAGTCACCGGCTGAAAAATCCCCCCCACCTGAAAAACAAACTTTTATATTAGTAAGTTGCATTATTAAATGGAAAAAAAACCTAAAATGAAACACCGATATCTTAAACCCGTGGGTAGTGAGGACTCCTTCATACTTAAGACAGACCACGAGCAGGTTATTGGACAGATCAACAGTCTAGAGGAACTACGAGACACCCTGGTGGAGATGCCGGGGGATGCCATAGCATTCCACATGGACAACAGAAACGATTTCGCCAGCTGGCTGAACACAGCCATCAGCTGCGAAACCCTAAGCAACGCCATAGCGGATGTTGAACTAAAAAACAACCCAGAGGAAACCAGACAACAATTACTCGGCCTGCTGAACTTCACCATAAGCCTGCTGAACGAAAAACCCGGAAAGAAAAAAAAAAGAGAAAGAAAAAGGTGAATTAGATGATTAAGATCATCACAGGACTTATTAAATGGGTTCTGATACCTATAGTAGTATTAATCCTTATTGGATACGTAGGCCACTGGTACGGGCAAAACAATGAGTGCACAAAATGCCAGGTAGGATTCCCCAACTTCTTCAACCTAGAGGACGCAAACAAAACCATACTCTGCTGGATGCCCTCCCACTGCCCTGTGAAATCCGAGTAAAAACAAACCCCCCCATCATATTTATACTGAGAAAAACCATAGAATACTAAATATTTTTCTAAGATAAAAATATTGGGGTGATATGAAAATGACTAATGGAGATATTGGAGAAGATAACCTGCTGGGAGCATACTGCCACGTCCCGATTATCGGCGGGCTGCTTATACCTTTAATAGTTTACTTCATGAAGGGAAAGGAAAACAAGGAACTTGGATTCCAGGCGAAACAGGCGCTCGTGTATCAGATAATAGTAGCAGTACTATCGGTCGCTGGATTCTTTGCCACATTAATATTATCCGGGGCACTGTTCTACGCAGGCATTGATGGTCTAACCATGCTCGTATGGCTGGTATATGGTATCGTAATGCTGGTATTTGCTATCCTGGCATTGATGGCAGCATGGAAGACCTACAACAAGGTAAGCTACGAGTACCCTGTGATCGGCAAAAAACTGAGATAAAAACCTACTTCTATTTTCTTATTTCTTTAATCACATCCACTATCTGACCCAGTTCCCCTACGACCGCATCAGGCTCCTCAGCCTCGCACTCCGGCTTCTTACCGCAATACTTACCCTTCAGGACCTGGACAGTCACCATACCCACATCATTCGCCCCCCGGATATCCCTATCTAATCTATCCCCCACCATAACACACTCACCCGGCTTAAACCCCATCTTATCCACGGAAAACTCAAAAATCCTTTTATCAGGTTTACTAATCCCAACCTCCCCGGATATCACAACCACATCAAAGAAATGCTGCAAACCCAACATAATCAACTTCTCCCACTGCTTCACAGGCAAACCGTCTGTGATCACACCCAGCCTGTAACCCAAATCCCTTAACTCAAGGAGGGTGGGAACAGTATCTGCAAAAGGCACCAGATAAGCAGCCTTAGTTGTGTGATAAGCTGCCACCCCCGCAGCAATAATCCTCGGATTCTCCCCGTAACCAAGCCCCTTCAACAACTCATTAAAGTGATGGCTGTAATTTGAGCCGAATCTAACCACAATATCCCTAAGCCCCCCTAAGGCCTCATCCTCCCCTGCGTCAAGGCCCTCAGCTATCATAGCCCTCACAGCATTCCTCCTTACCATGCCCGCCTGGAGGGTGCTGTCATAGAGGCAATCATCAATATCAAAAAACACAGCCCTAATTTTACCTTTCATCTCCTTAATACTATTGGATGAATAATTAATTATAAGACATGAAAATGGAGACTAAACTCAGGTGTATCGACTGCGGCAGGGATTTTAAGCCTACAGTAATATACAGATGCAATAGATGCGGCGGTTTACTTGATGTGGTCCCAGAGCTCTCCTCCATAAGAGACATTATCTCAAAAGACACCTTCAACTTGAGACTAGGGTCGGTGAAATACCCCTACATGAGCGGAGTCTGGCGTTTCCGCGAACTCATCAACCCCCTTATCAGAGACGAAGACATAATCTCAAGACCGGAGGGAAACACAAACATCTACAGACACAAGAAAATAAGCAGGTATAGCGGAATAACAGATATCCTCCTCAAGCATGAAGGCGAAAACCCCACAGGGTCATTTAAGGACAGGGGAATGACCTCAGGATTATCTGAGGCAAAGAGACTCGGCATGGAGACCGTAGCATGCGCGTCCACCGGCAACACCGCAGCTTCACTTTCGGCATATGCCGCCCTTTCCGAAATGAAATCCATCGTCTTCATCCCCCAGGGGATGATAGCATACGGTAAACTCTCCCAGGCAATGGCATACGGTGCCCAGGTCCTGCAAGTCAAGGGAAACTTCGACGACGCCATGTCTCTCGTGCAGGAATCATCAACCGAGCTGGGAATATACCTCCTTAACTCAATTAATCCCTGGAGGATCGAGGGACAGAAATCAATAATCTTCGACTTGATCCAGCAACTCAACTGGAAACCTCCGGACTGGATTATTGTTCCAGCCGGAAACCTTGGAAACACCTCCGCCTTCGGAAAAGCACTCTATGAGCTGGTGGAGCTGGAGTTAATAGATAAGATGCCGAGGATTGCCTCCATCCAGGCCACTGGTGCCGACCCATTCTACACAACCTGGAAGAATAAACTAGGGGAATTAAAGCCTGTGGAAAACCCGGATACCATAGCAACCGCCATAAAAATCGGGAACCCAATAAGCTGGAAGAAAGCCCTGAGGTCGATAAAGCTAACCGGCGGTCTGGTGGATGAGGTCACCGACCGTGAGATCATGGACGCTAAAGCAATAATAGACGGCGCAGGAGTAGGATGTGAGCCGGCATCAGCGGCCTCCGTAGCCGGAGCAAAGAAGCTGAGGGAAGCAGGAGAGATAGACGAAAAAGAAACAGTCGCATGCATAATAACCGGTAACATCCTGAAAGACCCGGATGCAACAATCAACTACCACCTATCTAAACTGAAAGACATCCCCCCGAGATTCGCAAACAAGCCAACTGTTATTGAGCCCACAATCGAGGCAGTTAAAAAAGAACTCAGCTAGAATTTACCTATATCCTCATACCAGAGCTCAGGATTCCTCCTGATGAAATCCTCCATCAACCCACAACATTCCCTGTTATCCAGATCAACTACCTCAACACCATGATGCTCCATAAACTGCCCGCCACCCTTAAAGGTTCTGGATTCACCTGCCACAACCTTCCTGATCCCGAACTGAACAACTGCACCAGCACACAGATAACACGGCATTAACGTAGAATAAAGCACTGTATCCCTGTAACTCCCTATTCTGCCAGCATCCCTCAAACAAACGATCTCGGCATGAGCCATAGGATCACCCTCCTGAACCCGCAGATTATGACCTCTGCCAACAATCCTGCCCCCCCTCACAAGAACAGAACCTATAGGTATACCCCCCTCAGACAGACCTTTCCTGGCCTCCCAGATCGCCGCCTCCATGAATTCATCCATATCCATACACTCACACCTCCACAAAAACATCAATAAACTCAAACCGTTGCCCATCAAACAATCCCCTATCACTCAGCTTTACCTCAGGAATAACAAGCAAAGCCATGAAAGACAACGTCATGAAAGGAGCATGCAGTGTTGAACCCAGAGACTTAGCCATATCACTTACACGGGCATATTTCTCTGCCACAACAGAATAATCCTCACAACTCATGATTCCCGCCACAGGCAGAGGCAGAACCATCTCCCTCCCCCCAGATACCGCGCTTATCCCTCCCTTTTCCCCGATAACCAGATTAACAGCCCGGCATATATCCACATCATCAACCCCGACAACAATAACATTATGTGAGTCATGAGCCACGCTGGATGCAAGGGCCCCCTCCCCAAGCCCGAAATTTCTGACGAAACCTACTGCCACCCCCGCCTCCCTGTAGCGGTTCACCACAGCCATCTTCAGGATATCCCGCTCAACATCAGACACGACACAACCATCCACTACCTTAGGGGCCTCAACAAGCTTGTTTGTGATTACCTGGCCGTCCAGGGCTTCGATCACGTTTATGTCCCCCCCCAGGTACGGTAAAATAAAATCCTCAACCGTCCTTGCCCCAACCCTGAAATTATTCACTATCTCCGGTGGTCTTCTGGTTAACAGAGACCTGCCTCCCTCGGCCACAACCTCTCCGTTGATGTAGGTCTTTAATACACTGAAGTCATCAAGGTTATCTACCTCAAGGAAATCAGCGTAATCCCCCTCCTGCAGTAAACCAACATCAAGCCCGTAATGCAGAACAGGATTCACGCATGCAACCCACAGAACCTTCATCACATCAATGCCGTAACCTGCCGCCCGCCTCACCAGCTCATTTATATGCCCCCTCAAAAGATCATCAGGGTGCTTGTCGTCGCTGCAGAACATGCACATCTCGTAGTGCTCTTCCACGAGGGGAATTAACTCATCAAAGTTTCTGGCAGCCGAGCCCTCCCTGATCTGGACCCTCATACCCAGACTGATTTTCTCCAACGCCTCATCCACGGTGAAACACTCGTGGTCTGTGGATATCCCCGCAGCAACATACCTCTTTAGATCCTTGCCCCTCAGCCCCGGGGCATGACCATCTATTAATTTCCCGTATTTTTTGGCGATACTGATCTTCCTACAGAGCACAGGGTCACCACTCAACACCCCCGGGAAGTCCATGACCTCACCCAGGTATTTTATCTCCCCTCGCCTTAAGAGCTCCTCCACCTGTGTTGAACCAACAACCGCCCCATTGGTCTCGAAAGCTGAAGCCGGCACACAGGAGGGAGCGCTGAAATAAAACTTCAGGGGTACTGCCTGCGAATTCTTTATCATATAGTTTACTCCATCCACCCCTAAAACATTAGCTATTTCATGGGGATCGGAGACTACAGCCACAGTCCCATGGACCGCCGCCACCCTGGCAAACTCTGAGGGAACCAGCATCGAACTCTCAACATGAATGTGTGAGTCAACAAAACCAGGTATGATGTAGGTTCCATACTCTCTGTCTTCCCGTATGATCTCCGTAATCCTGCCGTCGGATATCCTCAGGGTCCCAGGATATATCACGGAACCTAAAACATCAACGATGTTGCCGGAAACCGAATCCATATCCTTTCTCACGTTAACCGCCTCGCTCATGACGCACCCGGACATAGAATCAGGGAAGAAACACCTAACATTATGTACATCACCTTTGAATAGATTCTTTACAATCTCTTTTCCTATCATACCGGGTCATCTTTTCGCACGCCTCCAACGCGTTTTGTTTATCAACAACAGAAAGAATATCTGCAATGCCAAAATAACATCCATCCTGATTTGTTGACAGCTTACCGCAGAGTTCTATTGATTCTTCAGGATTCTTGATTATGGTGGACTCAAACCCTAACCACACCTCATTATAGCAATCATCTCTATCCAATTCATCCTTCATTCCATCGCATGCTTCAACTGCCTTATCCGGGTTTGTGCCCCTCAGCATGCGAGCAACATCCTTAAAGCATTCATCCCGCCTGACCTCTACCAACCTACATAGCGCTATTGACTTCTCCGGGCCCCCCCTGACAATTTCAGGTAAACTTATCCAAACATCTCTAACGCAATCATATTTATCGTAATCATTTTCTATCAACTTACAGAACTCTATTGCCTCATCAAAGTTCACACCTATTAAATTTCCTGCAATTTCATTAAAACAATTATCTTTATTTTTGCCATCGCCCATCTCCTTGCATGCCTCTCTTGCCGCGATGACATCTCTCTCATAAATCTTAGATGCAATTTCACGACAACAATCATCTCTCGTATAGTTATTGGAGATTGGTCTGCATGATTTTATCGCCTCACCGGGATTCACATCAATTAAATTTCTCGCAATTTCAGAATAGCAATTGCCCCTATTCCTATCATCTCTCATCTGCCTGCATGCTTCTCTTGCTTTGCTGACGTCCTTATCATAAATCTTAAATGCAATTTCACGATAACAATTATCTCTTGTATCGTTATCAGAAATTTGATCACATGCATACATTGCCTTATCCGGCAATCTATTTACAATCTTGCCACTCATCATCATATAGCAAAGATCAGGACCCATCATTGAATCCCCGCATTTTTCTATTTTTTCATCGGGATTTTCCAAGATTTCTTCTTCAGACATCATCTGGGGCATTCCAATAAAATCAAAAAAAAAGCCTGTAACAGACTCAGGATACAAAAAAAATACGGCGGAGCTAATAACAGCCATAAGAATACTGATGAGCTGTATAACTGCCATTATCTTCTTCAATGTTTCCATAAACCCTGATTTTTCATTCTTTTCACTCATTTCTATTCCAGCTTTATTTCACCGGATTTTATTTGAATGTTGGGATTGATATATAATTATCTGGATT
>CBFCYF010000041.1:0-14135 GCA_965602195.1 uncultured archaeon
ATATCTGTACATATTTAAAAGTGCGTTTGCATCAAACACAAATAAACAATCTTTCCATAATTGTTGAAATTCAGATTCAGTAAATTTATGATATTCTCTAAATATTTTTTTCATATTCCCCTCATTAAATAATTTAAAATCATGTTTTGTTTATTATTTTATTTAGGATATGTGTTCCTATTTTGAAGGTTTCGGGGCGGAATTTCATATAACTACTTATATCAGAACAAAAGTTCCGATATAACTCCGATTTGGCGGTATATCAGAACCAGAGTTCAGATATACGTTATCCGGATGAACCTCAAAGTCTGATGTTATATCATTGGTTTCTAGGACTAATAATCTCACTCACATCACAATTTCAGATTATCCACCAGGCTCGTTATAGCCCTTAAATTTTTATTGCTCACGTGAGCATATATCTCCAACGGCGAGTCATAACACCCTTATAGGTGACTTACTTATTTTGAATCGAACCGAGAAAGATTTTAACCGTGTATTGTCTTGCAGACCTCGATTATTTTTTTGATTGGGATTTTCGTGTTTACGGGAGAGATGATTTTCCTGCGATTTCGGGATATCCTCCCGAGGCGGTGCCGGGTTCCTTAGCCGTCAGCTTATCCGCTACCTCAACCATACTCAGATCCCGGTCCAATGGAACCATACACCCTCACCCGCCTCCCCTATCTCAGAGACTATAAGGCGCCACGAGGAAGATACCCATATTTTTTTTACTTTGGCACCAAATAAATAACCAACGTTCCTTTCCATACAAGAAAATGCTTAACACAAAAACATATAAGATCCTTGAAAAAATCAGGGACAAGGGAAACACTAAGGTAATGGATTTCGACATAGGCAGAGTAACCCTGGTCGATGCCGGCCTAGACGTTGAAGGAGATAAGGAAACAGGCATTAAGGTAGCGGAAGCAAGTATGGCAGGGCTTGGTAAAATAGAGATAAGTGATAAAGTTCATGTAGAGATAAAGGAAATGCCTGCTGTTGCAACCCTCAGCTCACAACTAGCCGGATGGTGCATAAAAGTAGGTGGAAAACACGCCCTTGGCTCCGGCCCAGCAAGAATACTCGCAAAAAAACCCACAGACATAATCGACAAAATAGGTTACTATGAGGAATCAGATAAGGGGGCGTTGGTCCTGGAAACCCACGCACACCCCGACAGGGAAACCTGCAGAAGCATCCTTAAGCAGACAAAAACAGATGACCTGATTATCGCCGTATTCAGGGAAGACTCCCTAACCGGACTGATTAATATCCTCGCAAGGGTTGTGGAAGTCGGCATATTCAGGCTCTCCAACCTAAACTACGACGTCAACACGATTTCATATGCCAGCGGGACAGTTCCTATGATCAAGCTCTCAGATAAAATCATGTTTAAGGGAAATGATGCGATAATATACGATGGCTCCGTGGAGCTGAAGGTCGACAGATGGGATCCCAAGCTCACAGAGAAGGCTGTTTCAGGCCACTCAGAGGTCCACGGCAGATCATTTGAGGAAATATTTCTGGAGGCAGGAGGAGACTTCTATGAGATACCGCCAGACATCTTCGCCCCCGCACACTTAAAGATCACAGATCTCAACAATAAGGTGTATCTCTCTAAAGATATTTAAGGATGGGTGAAAATAGATAACTGAATAAAATGGATGAGATGGAAAAAGAGAAGGCATTAAGGCACAGGATCGAGGTTTTGGAGAGCCATCTGGAGCATAAGATACGTTGCTATAATTTCCTGCAGGAGGTTATTATATCCATTATTGAGGGAATGAGAGACCAACTGGGTTCCGTCGGCACCACATTAAACATGAGAAGTTGTATGAGGATCGGTAAGAAAATGTCGGAGGATGAAAAACTGGTAGGTGATGTCAAGGTATGGACCCCTGAAAAGATTGCAGAAAAACTGGTTCATGTCGTGAGCAATCCTGAGGAGCAAGCAGAAATAATTAAGGCATCGGATGAGGAGATAATACTTAGGAAGCACTATTGCTGCTATCTGAAAATAACAGATGAGTGCCCAGATTTCTGTGTCATGACCTCAGGAATTACTAAGGGGTTTTTTGAAGGCATCGCAGGAGTGTGTGATGTTGATATACCAAAGAAACTATCCGCGGGTGATGAGTACTGTGAGATTATTGTTAGGCCAGTAGATAACCAATCATGAATTGTGACCTCCACATTTGATTGATTTCTCTGGAAAGGCTTTCAGTCTATTGCTTCCACTATGGAAATCCTTCGATTGCCTGTAATTCTTAAGATCGCAATCTACTATAATAAATGAGATGAAGATCGCGATAACCGGGAAGGGGGGTGTTGGGAAGACAATAGTGTCGGCGTATCTATCGAGGATATATTCTGTGAACGGTTTCCATACAATTGCCGTGGATGCGGACCCGAGCCTGAATCTCGCTGCGTTCTTCGGTAAAGAGGATTCAAAACCGATATCCGAGATGAAAGACGTTATACGGGAGAGAGCGACGATAGGCGATGGCCTGATAAGGTTGAATCCGAATGTAAAAGATCTGGTAGATGCCTCCACCATCAATATAAATAAAAACTTGAAATTACTGATTTCTGGAACAGTTAAGGCAGCCGGTTCCGGATGTCTATGCCCTGAAAATGCTCTACTTAGGGCACTACTGCAAGAATTAATCCTTGGGAGAGACGAGATCATCATCCTGGATATGGAAGCCGGACTGGAGATAATGAGCAGGGGTACAATAAAAGGGATTGATGCCATACTCGCAATTACGGAGCCCTCCAACTCATCTGTGCAGGTAACAAAGAAGCTGTTGGAATTCGCAGAGGACCTTAAGATAAAAAATCTTTATGTTATAGCGAACAAGATCAGGGATCCGGATGAATCCAGATTCATAACCCAGAACCTGGATGTATTCCATCAGCTGCCCTACTCGGAGGAGGTATCGAAAGCCTCGATGAGCGGGGATTTCCAGTATACAGAAAATGAATTTTATAAAGCTGTAGTTGAATTATATAACAAACTAATAAAATAGGTGTGATATCATGGACCGTATAAGAGAAATGAAGGTAAGGGATGTTATGTCGCGTGGTGTTCTTACAGTAACGCCGGATACGCCCATCAAAAAAATTGCAGGCATCCTGATAGATGAAGACATATCAGGTATTGCAGTGGTTTCTCCGGAGGGGGAGGTAATGGGTGTAATATCTGAGATAGACATAGTTAAGGTCTTTGTCGATAAATGGGAGGAATTAACGGCAGACGATATAATGTCTTCTTCTCTGAAAACCATTGAACCAGACCATACTATCTCTGAGGCAGCAGAAATTATGAGGGATTTAAACATCCACAGGTTACTGATCCTGTCAGGGGCCTCAGGCCGCATTCGAGCAATACCCATTGGGATACTCTGTGCAAGTGACATCCTGAAGGTAATTGTTGAAGAAAAATAGTGATGAAAATAAACGAGATAGTCAGGAGGGAAGAGCTTTCACCTGATGTGAAATTATTTAAGGTTAAAGCCCCGTTAATCTCCAGGAAATACAGGGCGGGACAGTTTATTATTCTGAGGATTCATGAAGGCGGGGAGAGGATACCGTTGACTGTTGCTGATGCTGATGGGCAGGCGGAAACAATAACCCTGATCTTCCAGGAGGTTGGGAAAACAACAGCCGAGTTAGGTTTAATGGAGGAAGGCGATGAGATTCTTGATCTGGTGGGGCCTCTTGGGAATCCCACAGATATAAAAAACTTTGGCAGGGTTGTGTGTATCGGAGGCGGGATCGGGATAGCCCCCATCCACCCAGTAGCGAAAGCACTGAAGGAGGCTGGAAATGAAGTAATATCCATCCTCGGAGCAAGATGCGAGGAACTCCTCATACTGCGGGATGAGATGGCCGCTGTCAGCAAGGAGATGTACCTTACAACAGATGACGGCTCCCTGGGGCGTAAGGGTTTCGTCACCGATCAGCTGAGAGAGTTAATCGATGAAGAAGAAAAGATAGACAGGGTCATTGCCATAGGCCCGCTGGTGATGATGAGCGCAGTATGTGAATTAACCAGAGCATACGGGATAGAAACAATAGTCAGCCTTAATCCTATAATGGTTGACGGCACCGGAATGTGCGGCTCATGCAGGGTGAGTGTTGACGGGAAAACAAAATTCGCGTGCGTTGACGGCCCCGAGTTCGACGGCCACCTGGTTGACTTCACCGAATTATTCCATAGGACATCCTATTATCTGGAGAAAGAAAAAATATCCTTTGAGAGATTCGGGAAGAGAAGCAAATGACAAAAAAAATAGCTGCGAGGGTTCCTGTCGGGGAACTGGATCCCGGGGAGAGGATTAAGGGTTTCGGGGAGGTCTGCACAGGTTACAGTGAGGAGGAAGCAGTGAAGGAGGCAATGCGCTGCCTGGACTGTAAGAAACCCGGCTGTGTGTGGGGGTGTCCTGTAGACGTAGATATACCTAAATTCATCTCTCTGATAAAGGAGAGAGACTATGGGGGGGCACTTAAAAAAATTAAGGAGAGAAACAGCCTTCCAGGGATATGTGGGAGGGTATGCCCCCAGGAGAGCCAGTGTGAGAAATTCTGCGTAATGAATAAGCTGGGAGCTGATCCGATAGCAGTAGGGAAGCTGGAGAGATATGTAGCTGACTGGGCGATTAACAACAACGTGAAAGATGAATCTAAAAAGATGTCTACTGGAAAAAAAGTAGCTGTGGTTGGTTCAGGGCCTGCAGGCTTAACGTGCGCATCAGAGCTGGCAAAGAAAGGCCACAGTGTTACCCTCTTTGAGGCCCTGCATAAGCCTGGGGGGGTATTGGCCTATGGAATCCCTGAATTCAGGCTGCCCAACCAGGTGGTGGAAAAAGAGGTTTCATACATCAGGGAGATGGGGGTGGAAATAGATGTCAACTTTGTGGTAGGTAAACTAAAAACCGTGGATGAACTACTTGATGAATTTGATGCCGTGTTCCTCGGAACCGGAGCAGGCCTGCCTTATTTCCTTAACATCCCTGGGGAAAACCTGAACGGGGTTTATTCAGCGAATGAGTTCTTGACGAGAAACAACCTGATGAAAGCCTACCTCTTCCCTAAATACGACACCCCCGTAAATGTCGGCAGGAAGGTGGCTGTTGTTGGTGCCGGAAACGTTGCAGTTGATTCGGCGAGAACGGCGTTGAGGCTGGGGGCACAGGAGGTTCACATAGTATACCGGAGGTCGAGGGATGAGATGCCTGCCAGGGAGGAGGAGATAAAGCATGCTGAGGAGGAAGGAATAATCCTTGATCTTTTGGTTAATCCGGTTGAGATCCATGGGAGTGATAAAGGTAGTGTTTCTGCTATGACCTGTGTCAGGATGAGGCTGGGGGAACCTGACAGCACAGGACGTAGAAGACCTGTTCCCATCAAGGGCTCTGAATTCAGGACCGGTTATGATACAGTAATAATTGCGGTCGGCCAGGGTCCAAATCCCCTGGTTGCATCATCAACTCCCGGCCTGGATGTTAACGAAAGAGGAAACATTAAGGTAGATGAGAGGGGAGAGACAAGCAGGATGGGGGTTTTTGCCGCAGGAGATATTGTCACGGGCGCAGCTACAGTAATCAGTGCCATGGGAGCAGGTAAGAGGGTAGCAGAATCCATCTGTGAATTTATTGGTTAAGACAATACTGCTTTTTCTATCGCCATCTTATGTATCTCAGCTGCTTTATGTATTGCGCTCATGGGGCCGCCTCTTCCCTTACACACAAACTGAGTCAATAAACCACATCCATCGATTGCTTCTTTTACAGACATACCCCTTAATTTCTCTGCAAGGTGATATGCAGCTCCACAGGGAGAACTCTTGACTACCTCGATTTCCTTAATCTGCCCCCCCTCAACCTCCACCCTGAACTCGGGGATGCCGAATTCCCCGGATATATCCACACCGCAGAAACAATCTGTTGATACAACATTAGCGAGATTACACTTTGACGTTGAAATAACCCGTTTTGCTGATTTCAGTGCGTATGGAATATCCGGGTGACCTGTGAAATCCAGAACAACATCTGCTTTCAGAACAGATTCCCCGATCAATCCCTCAAGTTCATCCAGGATCTGCGGCAGATCATCCAGGAATATCCTGTCAGAGATTACTGTTTTCTTCCCGTGAGCTGACACAGTTTTAATAAATTCCTCGGAACATCTCGCAGACCCGATTACTGCAACATCAGTCATTATCCTACAGGCTCATAAGGAGCCTCACCAATGCCTCGATCTTTCCGGCAGGCATTATATGCACTCCGGCCAGATCCATCTCCCTTGCTCTGTCGATGAGTTCCCCGGCTATATTAATCCCCTCCTCAACCGGATCATCTGCGTCCTTTATCCTCTTCCCTGTTTTATCTGAGATTACTATGCCCGGCATCGTCCTCAGGAACTGGACCATCCCGTAAGAGTATATCGGCACAAGACCCATCAGAGTCTTGTCTCTGATATCCTCCCCTACCAGAGACTCGTATTTACTTGCGCAGTCCTCCATCAATGTGGGCTCAAATACTGCCTGTGTCTGGAAGAAATCCGCTCCAGCCCCAAGTTTTCTTTTTGTTTTATAAATCTCACCCTCTATCGGTGTTGCCCCGGGGGCTAAAGCTGCGCCTATGAAGAAGTTTGTCTGCTTATTCAGATCTCCGCCGGCAAAGTCTTTACCCTTATTCATCAACTTCATCGTCTCAATGAGGGTTGCGGAATCCAGGTCAAAAACCCCTTTCGCTGTGGGGTGATCGCTTGCCCTGCATGCGGGATGGTCTCCTGTGAGGGAGAGGACGTTCTCTATACCGAAGGCTGAAGCAGCAATCAAGTCAGCCTCTAATGCCAGCTGGTTCCTATCCCTGCAGACCAGCTGGTATATTGGCTCTATACCATTCTGTTGCAGGATTATGCTGCCTGCCAGGGAACTCATCAACAGCATCGCACCCGGGATATCCACGACGTTAACCCCATACAGCTTATCCTTTAATTTCTTGAATTCATCAACCTCATGCATATATTCTGTGAGATCCGGGCCCCTTGGGGGGGCCACCTCCCCGGTAACGATAAATTTCTTCCCGAGGTTCTCCGATAGTTTACTCATTTTCTCAACCTCGGTTTTCTAACCGATATGAATTTTTCCTTTTCAATTCTTTTTTGGATCATAATCCATCCGCAATCGATATCCCCTACCTCGCATTTGCCGTCCTGTACGCCGCCACAGGGTCCATTCAGCAGGGATTTCGAGCATCTCTTTATAGGGCATATCCCTGCGGTTTCATCCAGGATACAGTCTCCGCAGGCTGAGCAGTAATCCACGATTTCACCACCTATCTTTACTCCGATACCTGTTGTGTCTGCAACAGGGATTATCTCCCGATCCAGTGCATCCGAGACGACCTGTGAACCTGCACCACATGCTAAAACAAAAATATTATCGTAGTTGTCTGCGTTTACCTTAATCTCAGGGAGGTTGCAGATCATAGGTAGTTTCATGATCCTGGAATTCAGGTTTTCACCCAACCCTTCTACATCCTCCTTGGAGTAGTTCCAGTAGGGGCATAGGCCGCAGGCAACCAATATATTCCTCCCCTTTGCTTTAGCTTTCAGGTCATCGATATTCTTTAGTTTCAGGATTATCATTTTCTATATATATTATAATGATTAATCATTACAGTTCATCATTTATAAATACTATTCCTTTGAATATAAGGGTTTCTGTAGTTTTGGGTGGATTAGTGTCTCTACGAGTTTAAACTGCCTCTCATATAAATGAATGTTCTTCGCAAACGCAAGGGTTTTTCCTGGCTCAACACCTATCTCATCAGCCATATACTCCTTCAGAAGCTGTAATCCGGCGACGTTGGCGGGAAAACCAGCGTATGCGTCCCAGGATCTGAAATAAACAATGAAATGCAGTTTGTCGTCAGATACCTCCGTATCCAATACGGTCAGGCACGGAGGGTATTCAATATCCAGGTCCCCAGGGTGCCTTATCACCATCGTGTTCTGCCTGTCCCCCGGATATTTCCTGTATCTTTCTATAACTCCCATTATCTGGTCAACTGGTTTCCTTAATCTTTCGCCGTATGTATATTCTTCCCCCTCATGTTTCTCCCCGATAAACAGATACTCCAGCGCGTACTGCTCAATGTATCTCATAGCAAACGGCGCACTGTGATGGACCAGCGGCCTGCTCTCAGGATGCTCTATCTCCACACCTAACGCTATTTTCCTGGTCAGGGTCTTCTCTGATCCATACTCAACCCTGAAAACATCCCCCTCAGCAAATATCTTCTCAACAACCTGGATCCACGCATCCGGTATATCGAACGCCTTAATAGAGAAATACTTCATCCTTCTAGTATTTACGTGCGGTTAATAATAAAGAACAGAAAAAAAGAAAATGAGGATTAAATTGATTCGGCGATCCTGTAAACTTTTTCCAGATCAAATATAACCCCCTTCTCCTCAAACAATCTCTTCACCAGTTCATGATGGCATTTCATCTTCAGTCCGCCGATTGCCAGAGCACCTACCCCAATCTTTCCCCCATCAATCACCTTACAGTCGTCTCTCACATCAACGCCCTCGATTCCGTAGGGTGGAACGGCATTTACGTCAGCCATTACCTTCACCTGTGACCTTGACCATATCTCTTCAGGTAAAACCCTCACACCCTCCGGCCCGGTTGCAACCACTATATCAGAGTCTGAAACAGCTTCCTTGGTTGTTTCATCGTCTCTTGCCTCAAATGCCTTAACCTCCACACCATAGCTTTTTTTTATCATCCCGCAGGCATCTTCCGCTCTGTCCAATTTCCTCGAGGTGAGCGTCACATTGCATCCCTCTCCAGCCAATAAAACAGAGATTCTCTGACCGACCGGTCCAGTCCCGGCTAAAACTGTTGCATTCAGTCCGGAGAGATTTCCTCCAACCGATTTTTTTATCTTCACCACACAGGCACTTGATGTGGTGTATGCGCCATCGGGGTCAACGGCTACGGAAACCCTGAAGAAATCCGGTAATTCCTTAAATGTCGCAAGAATAGCATCCATCAACTCCTCAGCTTTACCTACATCGTGTCCGCCGATAAATACTGCTGTATTCTTCAAGTCATCCGGGTGCCTGGTGAACACACAACTGTGTATGGTGTCCCTCATATCCTGTGCGGTTATGCCGGTGTAGGGTACAACGACATCTGCCCCAGAGTCATAGGCCACAATCACATCAAATAAACTTGCATGTTTCTCTGGACTCACATATGCCAGGATATTCCTCATTTTTATCTCTCCAGCTTATTCAGTGAATTCTTTAATTGCATCCATAACCAACCCCATATGGAATACTGCGGGACCCCCGGCCATCAATACAGATACAAAGCAGGCCTCGATTATCTCATCCTTGCTTGCTCCTGCATCCAGCGACCCTTTCACATGCAATGCTATGCACCACTCGCATCCATCACCAACCGCCAATGCCAGAGCTATCAGTCTCTTGGTCTTGGATGGCAGGGCTCCATCATCCTCCACAGTATGTCTCTTCAGGACGCCGAAGGGACCCATTAGTCTCGGATATTCCTTGCCGAGGGTTGTCGAAGTGTTTGTTGCTTCATCCAGTGTTTCTTTCATGTTTGCCATTTTACATTATCACCTCTTTTGCTTTATTTATTAACTATCATTATTAATCATTATAGATATAAATATCAAATCCCAATAACATATCTATTGCTAAAATGCTTACAGAAGCCCTGAATTTAATCAATGAAGCGATATTCGTTGGTCTGCTACTTTTTGGAGTTTATATCGTATCCCAGAACATGCGCACATTTATGTTTCCCCAGAAGGCAGGGAGGATAGTATCTGTTGGCGGGGAACTAACTGTGTCTGACGGAAAAAAATATTCATGTAAAAACTGCACCTTAATGCCTACAGAACCCGGGAAGTCCACCTTACCCGTAAGTATCCAACTTGACAGCGGAGAGACCTGCAAGGCAGAGATAAGCCCATGCAGCCTATGCATCGACAGAATAAAAGTAGGGGACCGTGTGGGGATAACAAAAGCAGGTTCAAGGATAATAGCGCAGAAAATCAGTAAAGGTTTATGGGGTGGGGGGACTTAATGATGGAATTACTTGGGATATTCGGGTTGCTGGTGTTCTTTGGGGTGATAATAGCCTCACTCAAGGAATGGATACCCCAGGATATACTGCCTGTCCAGTCAGCATTAATTCTCACAACCCTACTCCTGGTCACAATAGCAGCAATCTTCGGCAGCCCGGTGAGTCTAAAAGAACTTACAGCAAACATCTTCATACATCCCATAACCGCACTTCTGGCTGGATTCCTTGTCGCAGGTGCCCTTGAGGCAGCAGGGGCATTCAAGGCGGCAATAGATATACTAAACAGGCTGACAAAAACACCTCTGGGTTTAACCGGAACCGTGGTTGTACTGGTAAACATGCCAACCATATTCGCCATGCCCTGCGGCAGAATCCTGGCAGCAGCATTAATCCCTGCAGCCCTGTTATTTGGGTATAACCTGGCCAGAATCAGGAAAACACCCCTGCTTGCAAGCATAGTGGTATTCGGTTTCATAGTTAATGCCGCAGCCTCATGTGGACCCTCACCCCTCGGGGGGATAGGAACCATCGGTGAAGGCATGGGAGGCTACGCCATAGGCTCATTTGCCAACGCACAACAGATAGGCATTATTGTAATAACCGCAGTTGCTATGTTCTCCATAAACCTGATATACAGGATCATTCCCGGCGAAACTATTGTCGCAGAGATCATGGAGGAAGACACAGGAAAGAAAAACAGTAAAAAGGAGGAGGTTCCCGCATCAGGTTATTTCTCGTTCTTCTTTTTCCTTATAGGCATAGGCATTGTATTCATAACCAAGCCTCCGATACCCATACAAACCATACTAATCTTCTTTGTGCTGGTGATTATGCTGGTCAGCAGGGTATCGATACAGGATTTGATTGGCGGGGTTATCCTCCATCCGATAATGGCTATGATATCCGGCTTTATTATAGCTGGAGCGCTTGTGGCCCTGGGGAGCTTCGATTCCCTGATAGAGATACTAACTATCCTGGCTGATTCCACCCCCCTGGGGTTTATTGGTGTAGCCGTAATTTTAGCTAATATACCCTCCATACTGCCCATGCCCTGCGGCAGGATCCTGGCAGCGGCATTGATGCCCGGAGTACTGTTATTCGGTATGAAGATGGGTGAAGCAACCGGCAATAGCTGGGTGACACCTATACTTCTGACTGGCTTCATATTAAATGCCGCAGCCTCCTGCGGACCCTCCCCTTTAGGGGGGATTGGAGGCATAGGAGAGGGCAACCTGGGCACCGCAATAGGCATAAGCGGGAGACCCCAGCAGGTTGGGATCATGATGGGCACCGGAGTTGCGGTATTAATATTGGGATTAATAGGTTTCATCTAAAATGACAGGAGTAATTGAACTGTATATGTTATTTATGGGGGCGGGGCTGTTGTCCGGGGCACTCATAAATTTTTCCCTGGGATATAAGTTTTACGATAAAGGAGGCCTCCTGGGAGGTCTCTTAGTGGGTTTATTGATGGCGGTACTCTAAGATGGACGGAAAAATAATAAAGGAACTTGGTTTCATGGTATTGGTCGGGGTGGTTATCGGGATCATGTTTAACATAGCGATGTTAGGCTTAGGAAACCTGCTGGATATCGGAGGGATACTCGGCGGATTCATCACGGGTTTGTTGATGTACATATTTTCATAAGAATGGAGCCAAAATACCGGAGATTTAATGTAGCATTATATCTGCTTGCGACCATGATACTGGGTTCAATAGTAATTAATGCGTTTACCTCAGGGCACCCCTGGGCATTAACATGCTACCAGTGTAAGGCCTGCAGCCTAAACTGCCCCCTCGGTTATGATGTCTCAGTGTATGTTGCTGCAGCAGTCACAGACAACCCTGATCTCTATATGGGTGCATCCAACCTACAGCTGACTCTTGAGGAAGCCCACAGAACCGACCCGGATATGCTGGTGTCTAAGGAGTACGGGGAGGATGAAACAATGACTGCGAGGGAGGCATATGATAAATACGCAAACGATACAGTTGTGTGGGTGAAGAAGTTGCGTGTTAAGGATGCCGCAAAATTCGACCCCCTGGACGGTGCATGCGACCCAATGTGTCCTGTAGGTCTGCGGGTTACTGATGTCATAAGGGATCTGAAGGAGGATGGTGTGTTCGGAAATGGATAAAAAAAACCTCACATTATTTTTAGGTATACTGGCAGTGATGGCTATCTTAGTGGGAACTGACATGCTCAGCCCAGGGGTCGACATCGAGGAGGTGGGTAAACCAGTGGTAAAACCTCCCTTTGTTTATGATGAGGACTACAACTTCACATTCAGGGGAGCTGAGGTTGTAGTTGAATTATCTCCTGAGGTTGCCGGGGAATACGAAGGCAGCTTTCTTTCCGTATATGCCTATGACATGGGAGGAAGTCACATATCTAAACTCAAGAGGGTGGTTAACGGGAAAATATTCATTGATAGGGAGGAAGCCCCAAGTTTTCAAGTAAGCTTTTCGGATGAGGTTGTTTCAGCGGTGGAAAAAGGTGATAAAGAAGCATCATTCTATCAGATATTAAAAGAAGCAAAGGATGATGGGAAATACTTTGGACTGGGAAGATGCCTGCTCGGAAGGCAGTGCATTAAAATATGTCCTGTTGCGGCTGTCCATGCTTTAGTGAAAGACACATCTCTCAGGGGGAAGGGAAGGATAATCCCGGACATAACATACAACAAATGCATCCTGGGGGGATTATGTGCTGCCAAATGTCCTACAAACTTAATAATTGTTGAGGAAAATGAGTCTAACTAAGATAACAGATGTTACAAGGAGGCATAGGAGTGAGAGGATGGCAGTAATATTCATATTCATAGCTTTGGTTGGGCTTACGATCCTATTAGTCAAGGACGACGCATCCAGATTTAACGCAAATTGTGTGCGGTGTTATTTTTGTGTTAATGAATGCCCTAAGAATGCAATATCTTTAGATGACCATGGTTTCCCTGTTATTGACCGGAGTAAGTGTCTGGCATGGAATTCAAACAAAGGTGAATTCATGTGGCAGAAGTGCGGTCTCTGTCTCAAAGGCTGCCCTACAAGAGTCATCGCTCTATTAAATAATGCGGATTTAAGGGAGAAACACACTACTGAATAAAATGGCGGAGAAAAAAAAGAGGAGGGAGATAAAGAAGTCCTCGTTAAGGAAGCTGAGTCAGGTATTATTCCTAATATCAGCTTTTGTTTTAACCTACCTCATATACAGCAGCCCATTAGCTTTATGTTGGCTGGATCCCTTCTGGCATCTGCAGGCTTTTTTTGCAGGTTTCCCTAATATTGATCTAAACCTCCACCTGCTCCCGGGAGAGGATGCTGTTGATGCGGCACATAGAATAGCGATCCCGTCGATCCTGTATCTTGGGGTTTTCATGTTCATGGCACTGCTTTTCGGTAGATTATTCTGCGGGTGGATATGTCCGTTTGGGACACTGCTGGGTTACGTGGAGGAGATATCCCCCATACGAGACAGATTTACTATACCTGCCGAGCTTAAGGACCCGGATCTTAAATATGTTGTTTTAGCAGCGTTCTTATTTCTGGCGTTAATATCCTCACAGACGGCATTCTGTGAATTCTGTCCCGCAGGAGCATTATTTAAGGGGGCTACAGGGTATGTTGTGCCCTTATCTGTCCCAGTACTCATTGGAGTATTTTTTATTGTATTTGCTTACGGCAGAAAAACGTGGTGCTCTTATCTATGCCCTCTGGGCGCGTTTTTCGGTCTATTCTCTAAGATCCATATCTTCCCAATAAAGGCGGAGAAAGATAAATGCGTGAAGTGTTTCATGTGTAATAAGGCTTGTCCAATGGACGTCCTGGTTGTGGAGAAATATATAAGCCGGGGCCGGGGGATTAATGACGGAGACTGCATTAAATGCATGAATTGTGTTGATGTATGCCCCAAAAAGATACTTAAGTTCCCATAAAAACAACCTTCAGAAAGGTTGAAATGAAAGCTTTGCTTTCATTTATCAAATTTCGCCTAAT
>CBFCYF010000042.1:0-14117 GCA_965602195.1 uncultured archaeon
AAAGAAGAAGCTGAAGAGAGGGGGGCTAAAGGAGAGGAAGAAGAAGCCTAAAGAAAAGAAGAAGCCTGAGGAAGAGGTAAAGGAGAGGAAGAAGAAGCCTAAAGAAGAGAAGAAGCCTGAGAAAAGAGAGATAAGAGAACGGAAAGATTACGTGTCGCATGGTGCTTTGGAGGAGATTAATACAATATCCTCCAAGCATCTGAACACCCTTCTCTCTACCATGATCGACAAGAAAGTCGAGATGAAAGGGATTGGAGGCGGGATATTTCCAATCAATAAAATCCCAAGATCTCTGAGATTTAGAAATGAGTTAATAGCGGGGATATACCTGCGGGTGGGGGGTGAGATAAACGGCTCCTCCATGCTGTTATTCCCCAGGAATTCCGCCCTCTCCCTGGTAGATATCAAAAAAGGACAGGAAACTGGAACCACAGGGGTTTTAACCCGTGAAGACAGATCCATTCTACTTGAATTAGGGGGGGTGATAATGTTCTCCTACATGAACACCTTAAGTGATTTTCTCGATATAAACCTGCAATTTTCTGCACCCTCAATTGCCTTCGACATGGCAAACTCCATTACTCGTTTCATGCTATCAACAATACCTGGCAAAATATCCCACATACTTCTACTAAAAGCAGATTTCCTTTGCGGAGGAAAAAAGGAGATCAGAGCCACATTTATACTTCTCCTAGATAAGAAATCAACCAACTTCCTGTTGAAGAAGATTAACAGAAAAAAGAGATGATGAGTTACGCTCCCCCCCTGGATTCCCCCAGAACAAAACCTGATGCTATTAAATGAGCCGCCCTGATGGGCTCCGGTATCAGGCTTCTGGTCGCAGAAAGCCTAACAATTTTTTCGGCATCCTCAAAACTTATTCCATAATACTGAATATGAATAAATCTCTTCGCCCGGGTCTCTACCTTTCTCGGCTCCCCAGCCTTTCTAATACACTCCCTGCAGAATTCCTCATGTTTCAGCTTCCGTATAGCTTTCCCTATTTTCTCAAAATCCGGCATATTCCTTACTACCACAATCACCGGCAATCCTGTTTCCCTGAATAACCTGCGGATATCCACCAGATTAAAGCCGCCGAACCCCAACCCATCCAGCATTATAACCCTGAGATCTTTGAATTTACATGTATTCACCCTCTCAATTAATTTATCTGTGGAATCTATGCCATCGACCTCCACCTCTGTTTTAATAACACCATCCAGCCATCTGCCTCCTCTGAAGACGGTTCCTACGATAGGCACAGTCTTATCCTTGTTGAAGTCAAATGGTGCATCATCCACCCCAAGAATTCTTATCTCATCCTTTATGTTATAGAACTTTACCTGTTCGCTCATTCTCTGTTTATATCCATGGAATCCAATACACTTATATGGACCCTGCGGGGATGGTGGTCTCGTCTGAGGGAAGGAATGTCGACATCCTTGTAACCTGTGAGGATGTGGAGATAGGTACGATAGTAAGGGTTGGCTGCTTCTATGGAATAGTTGCTCATATGGGATACAGGGAGGATGAGAAGATAGGTTCAAAGCAGAAGTTAATAGCCAGGACCCAGATATTCGGTAAATTAGGGAACAATAAATTAATCAGGATAAAAAAGCCCGTGAACCCCCATGAGAATGTGTACATAGCCAGTGACAGAGAGCTGGGTGAGATGCTCTCAGGCGATCTTAATATCAGTATAGGTTGTGTGTATGGGACAGGTGCCAGGGCATTGATTGATCCAATGGAATATGACCGGCATATGGCTATCCTTGCAAGCACCGGGGCCGGGAAATCCTATACTGCAGCTAATCTGATAAAAGAATTCGCTTCCCTCAGCCTGCCGCAGATTGTTGTAGACACCCACGGGGAATACCACCGGCTTCTCTCTAAACTAATTCAGGGTACGGAGATCGACATCAACGTTTACACAGTAAAGTATCCCAGGAAGGGCTTCAAGGAATTGAAGATCCCTGTTTCCTCGCTGGATGTGGAGGATTTCTATCACTTCAAGCAGTTCACAGAGCCTCAGAAATCAGCTCTTGACGCGGTCATAGATAAAATAACTGAGGAGAATTACGTGTTGAAGGATCTGATAGAAGGCTGTGACCTGTTAAGCGAGAAGGATTTCCACGAGGGCACCATAAGGGCGCTGAAAAGGAAGTTAAGGGATCTTAAGAGGGCGTTCCAGAATGTGTTTGATAAATACGGTACTGATATAAAAGATATGGTTTCACCCTATCAGATAACGATCATAGACGCGTCCTATGCCCCCCAGGGGGTCAGACAGTCGGTTGTCTCCTATCTCGCCCAGGAGCTGCTTAAGGGCAGAATCAGAGAAAAAAACGAGATGCCGAATGCAATAGACTACAGGTTGTTGTTTGTTATTGAGGAGGCTCATAACTATGTCTCCTCCAGACTGACACACTCATGTAAGTATCAGTTGCAGAGGGTTGCAAGCGAAGGAAGGAAATTCGGGATAGGTCTATGCGTTATAAGCCAGAAACCATCCAAGATAGATGAGGAAATACTGTCGCAGTGCAATACAGGTATCTATATGCATCTCACCAACCCCAGTGATAAGGATCATATAAGAAGATCATTTGAAAGTATTAATGATGAGATGATAAAGGATATGGATTCCCTTGATGTCGGAGAATGTATTATTGCAGGGGCGATGAACAGGATCCCGTTCCTCATGTGCTCGGTGGATAAGATCCCGGTTGAGAGGAAGAAGAAGGTGTTTAATTACAAAAAACCAGAGAAAATAAAGATGGGAGGCATGGAATACATCTAACAAACTTCAGAAAGTTTGATCATCAGAACGAGGTTGGGGGGATTTTCAATCCCCCAGACCGCATTACAGAAGATGAAAGGAAACTTCAGAAAGTTTGATCATGTGGCGGAGCAAAGCTCCGACACACGCCAGACCGAAGGTCTGTCGTGTCGCAACGAGTATTGAGGGGTCTACGATTTGAAAATTCGCGGAGCGAATTTTGAAAAATCAAATTTTGCTTCCCAAAATTTCATTCCCCTCTAAACGCATTATCAAATTTACTCTCCATATAATTTATCCATATGCTAAAATGAAACTACATCCTCATGAGACCAGAGTACTGAAGGTGTTGGGGGATAGATCAACTCCTGAAGATATTGCAGGGAAATCCAAACTGGAGAAGGATGCTGTCATGAGGGCTCTTGCGTGGCTTTCCACCAAGAGTCTTGTGAAAATCGAGGAAGAAATTATAGAGGAGATCACTCTGGGAAAAGAAGGGGAAACGTATTGCGAGAAGGGTCTTCCTGAGAGGCAGATAATTGATTTAATCGGAGACGGGGGGGGCATAGAGAACCTGCAGGGGAGGCTGAGCAGAGAGGAGATAACGATAGGTCTGGGATGGTTAAAGAAAAAGGGGCTTGCAACCCTCAAAAAAGGCAGAATCACTGTAGTCAAAAAAGGCATAACTGTCGATGAGAAACTCCTTAAGTTAATAAAAGAGAAAGGAACTGTCTGTTCATCTGATCTGGACCCTGAATTGATGGAGGGTCTTGAACTGCTTAAAAGGAGGAAGGCTGTGATCCGCATCGTAGAAAAAAAGAGGATTTATGCCACCCCCACAGGTGAGGGCCTGGAAGTAGGGAAATCCTCGCAGGTAGATGAAGGTATTTCACAGCTAACCCCCGGGATGTTAACTTCAGGGAAGTGGAGGGATATGAAGTTCCGGCCTTACGACACAGGGGTGTATGTGAAACCTGAGTTTCCAGCTAAGAGACATCCGCTTAGGAGGCTTATTGACAGGATCCGCGATATCTTTGTGGGGATGGGTTTCAGGGAGATAAACGGCCCACTTGTTGAGTCGGCCTTCTGGAATTTCGATGCATTATTCCAGCCCCAAGATCACCCGGCCAGAGACATGCACGATACCTTCTATCTGAAGAATCCACGGAAGGTTGCGATTCCCGGGTTCAGGAAATACAGGGATAAGATAAAAAAAACTCATGAAGACGGGTGGACAACCGGATCCACTGGATGGCAGTATATGTGGGATCCTGAAGTCGCCAAAAAAACATTACTGAGGACGCATACTACTTCCGTTACCTGCAGGCATCTCACATCTCTTAGGAGGGAGGATCTCCCTGTGAGGGTTTTCAGCATAGGGAAGGTATTTAGGAATGAAGCCATCGACTACAAGCATCTGCCTGAGTTTTATCAGGTTGAGGGCATCATCGTGGATGAGAATGTAAACTTCCGGAATCTATTGGGTATACTTGCGGAATTTTATGATGAGATGGGCTTCACTGTGAGATTCAGGCCTGCGTATTTCCCCTACACTGAGATGAGTGTGGAGCCTGAGGTGTTTATTGAGGGGAAGGGGGAGTGGGTGGAGTTGGGTGGTGCGGGCATCTTCAGGCCGGAGGTTGTTAAGCCCCTGCTTGGTTTTGATTGTCCGGTTCTTGCCTGGGGTCTTGGATTGGATAGAACAGCTGCTTTGAACCTGGGTTTATCAGATATACGGGATCTTTATTTGAGTGATCTGAGCTGGCTGAGGAGCAGGGGTGTGCTATGATGGGCTCCGTAACCTGTGGCATAGATGAGGCCGGAAGAGGTCCTGTGATAGGCCCCCTTATAGTAGGGTGTGCTGTTTTTGATGAGGGGGGGGTTGAGGAGTTAAGGAAACTGAATGTGAGGGATTCAAAGAGGGTGTCGCCGTCTAGGAGAAGTGTTCTTGAGCCGCAGATAAAGGAGATAGCGTTGGAGTGGAGGCTTATAGAGTTGTCTCCTGGGGAGATTGACAGGCTGAGAAAAAGGCATTCCCTGAATGCTATTGAGGCTATGAAGGTCGCGGAGTTGATTCTCTCACTTGAAAATACCCCTGACACCGTACTGGTGGATGCTGTGGATTCTGTCTCTGAGCGGTACACTATGAGGATAATAGATTGTCTTCAGTCGATGCACTCTGAATTCATAATCCCTGAACTAATTTCAGAGCATAAGGCGGATGATACGTATATCGAGGTTTCTGCCGCATCTATCCTTGCTAAGGTGGAAAGAGACAGGATAATTGAGGGGCTATGTGCGGAGCATGGAGATTTCGGCTCAGGTTATCCCTCTGATGAGAGAACCCAGCGGTTCGTTAAGATGTTGTTGAGGCAGGGGCCTCTCCCTGAATTTGTGAGAAGATCATGGAATACCATAGATAAAAGCAAGCAGATGTCCTTGGGCGAGTTTTGATTAGATACCTTAGTCTTTTTTTTCCTTATTTTATATATGCTACATCATCAAGTCCTTTAAAATGTTTGTCGCTTGTCACTATTTTTGCATTATTGTTACCTGCTGTGGCCGCGATTATTGCGTCTGCCATCCCTAATCCAAACTCAAGGCTCTTTTCTGCAGCATCTAATGCTGTCTTCTCATCTAATGGGATTATTTTTGTGTAGCTGACGATATAGGCGTAGGCTTCTAAAGCATTGTCCTCGGTTTTTCCTCTTCTTATTTTTTTATAGACCTCGTACAAGACAACGGATGGTGTTATGTAGTTGCCGGTATTTGCTTTTTCGATGTATCTTGCGTATTTATCTGCTAGGGGGCCTTCTCCGAAGTATTCTATCCAGCCGTATGAGTCAACTAAAACGTTCATCTTCATCCCTCAGATCCTTTGTTGTTACTCCTTTAGCAATTCCCCGGGCATCTTTAATCTTGCCTACCGGGATCAGGCTTATGGTTTTGTTTCTTTCGATTACCACCATCTTCTCTCCGGGTTTTATATGTAGATGCTCTCTAATTCTTTTAGGAATCACGACCTGAAATTTTGGGGAAACAGTTACAGTATCCATAACATCACCGTATTACATATATGGATCGATATATAAAAAGTAAGTGTATTTCCACGCTATGCCCTGCACCTCTCAAAAAAACAATGCCTTAAAACCCGCCACAATATTTATATCTATAATCTACTTTTAATAGACTACTCTAATTAAAATCAATTGGTGTTGAAAAAAATGGGACTCAGACCAGCCAGATGCTACCAATGGGACTCCCCTGCATACAGCAGGGTTGCGAAAAACCCGCAGGACTCATATATCACAGGTATCCCCGGATCCAAAATCATCCACTACGACATGGGCAACAGATCCGGTGAATTCGACACCGAAATCTCAATAATCAACAACGTAAACATCATAATACGACACAATGCCCTGGAAGCGGTGAGAATCAGCGTCAACAAGATCCTGGAAAGAGGACTGGGACCCACAAACTACTACTTTAAGGTCCGGGTGTACCCCCACCACATTATAAGAGAGAACGTCATGGCCACCGGAGCCGGAGCCGACAGGGTGCAGAGCGGGATGAGAGGCTCCTTCGGAAAACCCGTAGGAAGAGCAGCGAGAATAAGGAAAAACCAGAAAGTACTGAGCGTATACTTCAACAACAACGACGAAAAAAAAATAAGGATCATTAAAAAAGCCTTCAAAACCGCTAAATCTAAACTCCCGGGCTCCCTGAGCATAGTGATCTCTGAAAGAAAGACAACAAAATGAAACTAAACGTTGCGCTGACCATGAGAATAACCCCCCGGGACATAGACGTAGACTTAAACGAAATCGAAGAGAAACTCGAAGATATCGTTTCAAAATACGGGAAACTACATCAGACCGAGAAAAAACCAATAGCATTCGGTCTAAGTGCTGTCGAAGCATTAATCCTATTAGATGACAGCAAGGGAGGCTCAGATGAAATAGAGGGTGAACTAAAGAAACTCGACATAATAAGTCAAGTGGATATCACCGACCTAAGCCTGCTTTAGGCCTCCCCCTCAACCAGATAAAACATACATTCCTCTACAAGCCTCTTCCTTCTCCCAGCATCCCCCACCTTCCTTTTTTGACAATCTCCTCGTTTAACACACACCTGGCACTTCCTTGGCAGACTCATATCCGTTGTCAGTGTGATCTGAGACCTCATTTTAGACAATCAACCATCCTGGCCACCCGCACATTCTCCCTAACATCATGCACCCTCACAATATCTGCTCCGTTAAGAATCCCTGCCGCCACCGAAGCCATAGTTCCCTCCAACCTCTCCCCGGGAGGCAGATCAAGAATATTCCCTATAAACGACTTCCTGGACGTTCCAATCAAAATAGGAAACCCCAGGGATCTGAATTCCCTCAGTCTCCGTATGATCTCAAGGTTATGTTCTGTGGTTTTCCCAAAACCTATCCCGGGATCAAGTATTATCTTATCCCTTGAGATATCGTGTTTCAGGGCGAACGCTGCCTGTTTTTTGAGAAATGCTATGATCTCACCCACCACATCATCATACGTCGGGTTCCCCTGCATATCCCTGGGCGTACCCTTCATGTGCATCAGAACAACCGGGATATCATACCTTGATACCACCTCAGCCATACCCTCTGTTCTAAGGGCATTGATGTCATTAACCATGGACGCCCCTGCCTCGATAGCTTCCTTTGCTACCTCAGGTTTGTACGTATCTATGGATATTGGAATCGTAAGCCTCCTGCTTATCTTCTTTATCACAGGAACAACCCTCTGCAGCTCCTCATCAACTGAAACCGGCTCAGCAAATGGTCTTGAGGACTCCCCCCCAACATCTATTATATCTGCTCCCTCATCCGCCAGTTTCACGGCATAATCTACTGCCGCACCTACATCCCCCCAGACTCCATCACCGCTGAATGAATCAGGGGTTATATTCAAAACCCCCATGATATATGTTCTCTCATCGAGGTTAAGGGTATAATCTCTGAATCTCATCACATCAGGCTTTCCATCAAAATTCTTCAATATCAACTGTATCTCACCTGCTAACTTGCGGAGTCCGAAGGGCTGCTCCCTTAACCTTGGAATCAATTCCAGGTAATGTCTGAGTGTCCCCATCAAAAGCACATCCGTATATTTTCCCTTAAAGCCCACCGCGTTATAGGAGACTGCAGCTTCCCCTCCGCGGGAGAGAATCTCCTGTTTAAGTATGTTTGCGGCCCGCATGTCCAAATCATCTATCTTTATGATCCTATAGACTGCTTTAGCCTTCATGATCTCTACCCCCTGAGGTCCCGTGCCTATCTTTTGCAGTTCACTTGCTGCGTCCTTTTCATCCCTTACCAGTCTTATCCTTGGATTCCTAAACACTCTCTCACCTCACCAACCAAAAAAAGGGAGCCGGTGATTAATATCAAATCCCCCCTCCCGGATATCCTCTTTGCATACTCGACTGCGTCCCCTGCAGACTCAACTACTACAGCCTCTTTGCCATATATCTTGAATTCACCCTCTATTTCCCGGGGATCCAGTGCGCTTCTTCCCGTGAACGAAGTTACTACCACCAAGTCCACCACAGGAGATATCTCCCTGACCATAGCTGGCATATCCTTATGAGCTGATACCCCCATCACTAAAATTATTCTCCTGCGCTTAAATAACCTGCTTATACTCTCCCTCAACTCCCTCATGGCAGGTGGATTATGGGCACCATCCAATAGGATGCTTGGGGAGTCCCCAACCAACTCCATCCTCCCCGACCATCTGACTCTCCTTAAACCTTCTCTCATAGCATCCTCACAGGTATCAATACCATGCTCCCTGAGGGACTCTACAGCTTCTATTGCCACCGACACATTCCTCAGCTGATGTCTTCCGAGCAGAGGAATCCACAGCCTCCCATAGCTGACATCGGAGTTAGTGAAATTAAAGACTTGTCCGTCGATTCCAGAGTACAGTTCCTCAAAAAAGAAATCTCTTCCCAGCTCATAGAGTCGGGCACTTCTCTCGTTACATATTCCCTGTATCACAGGAACAGCCTCCATGTTTCTCACCCCTGAAACCACCAGTCCCCCATCTTTTATTATCCCGGCTTTTTCCCCAGCTATCTCCTGTATGGAATCCCCGAGGATGCTGGTATGATCCAGTTCAACATCAGTTAATACAGACACCAGCGGGTTAACAACGTTGGTAGCATCCAACCTCCCCCCTAAACCCACCTCCATAACCGCAAAATCCACTTTATTCCCTGAAAAATAGAGCAAACCCATAGCAGTAACCACCTCAAAGAAGGTGGGTTTCCCATACCCTGTTTCCCCCATCTCCTCAACGAGGGGCTTAATTCTTTCAACCAGATCAACAACATCCTCCCCAGCAATCATTTCTCCGTTAACCTGTATCCTCTGCCTGAAATCCTCAAGGTGAGGTGATGTATAAAGACCCACCATGAAATTATTTTCCACGAGAATGCTTGCTATAACAGCACATACTGAGCCTTTACCGTTTGTTCCGGCAACGTGAATAATCCTCATATCACGGTGGGGGTCCCCCAAAAGCAGGAGGAGGTATCTGGTAGCCTCCAACCTCATCTTGATCTTCGATCTCTTTAATCCATCTAGAAAAGTTAATGCATCAGTGTATTCCATCATACATCATAGATTAGACACTCAGATTACAAAAATAACAGGGTTAGTGGAAAAAGAAACAGGAAGGCAACAAACGCCAGCAGCGCCTTCCTTTCCAGCAAAATAAAGTTCATGGTTTTAACTAGAAGATCATAAAACCGGCCATAGAAGAGCAGGGCTATGAGGGTCACTATGAGATCCCCTATTATCTCTGCCAACGCCACCTGTATGGCGTCTGGACTATTCAACAGGAGAGCTGCGGCAAATGTATCTGAAAAGGTAGCTACATTCGCTCCCATGATATAGGAGATTAGATTCCTTCTCTCTATAAATCCCCTCTTGTAGAGGAGAATCAGGATCCCCCGGGACAGGGAAACAGAGGCGGCAAAAAAGTAATAGAGTTCAATCTGAAGAAGAAGGAATTATTGGGGGAGATTTAATTGATATATTTTTTCTCACACCCAAGCATATGATGCTAGAATAGCAAAAGATTTTAATCCACACTTCCAAGACTTAACTGATTGATATGCCATTTAAAAAACTAAAGCGGAAGTTCAGGGAGGTAGAGCGTGGGAGGGAGGTAGTGAATGTACTCCTAAAGCACGGTTTCGGTTATTTTCTTGAGAGGCTGGATATAGAAAAAATTCCGTTTAAGGAGAGGATCAAGGTCCCCAAGGAGAAGATTCTCATTCCGGTGAGAGTAAAAAAGGTTCTTGAGGAACTCGGACCCACGTTTATAAAATTCGGTCAGGTTATGAGCATGAGACCTGATCTCATCCCTGAAGAGTTTATCCTAGAGCTGGAGAAATTACAGGACAGGGTTTCTCCATTCTCCTATGAGGAGGTTGAGATTCAAATAAGGCAGGAACTCGGAAAAGATATAGTTAATATCTTCGCCTCCTTTGGGAGGGAGCCTTTTGCTGCCGCCTCTATAGGCCAAGTCCATAATGCCGAGTTAATCACAGGGGAAAGTGTGGTGGTGAAGGTTCAAAGACCCGATATTGCGGAGGTGATAGAGGCTGATATCGATATCCTCTTCAGCATCGCTCAACTGGCAGAGAAGCATATAACCGAGAGCAGGAGGTATGATCCTGTGGGATTAGTGGAGGAATTTGCTAAAAGCATAAGGAAGGAGCTTGATTATAGTATCGAAGGAAGGAATGCAGACAGATTCGCCAATAATTTCAAGGGTGAACACGATGTTCACATACCCCATATTTATTGGGAATACAGCGGGAGGAGAGTTCTCACTATGGAGAAGGTGAGGGGTAGGAAGATAAGTGAACTTCAGCTTGAGGTGTATGGCAAGGAAGCCATGGAAAGGATTTCTGAGACCGTACTAAGGGCTTATATGAAACAAATACTACATGATGGGTTTTTCCACGCCGACCCTCATCCCGGGAATCTCTTCATCATGAAAAATGGGGTTCTCGCTTTTACGGATTTTGGTATGGTGGGCAGAATCGACGATCATACGCGAGACAAGCTTGCCAGCCTCTTCACGGCCATAATCCGAAGGGACATAGAAACCGTTGTGGATGAATTACTTGATATAGGGCTAATAGGGGAAGATACTGACACCTCAGTTTTCAGGGAGGATATCGAGGAGTTGATAGGGGAGTACTACGGCACATCCCTTAATCAGGTTGAATTGTCGCAGATGTTGGATGAGGTAACCCAAGTAGCCACGAAGCATCATGTACGGATGCCGCCTAATTTCGCCCTGCTGATAAAGGCAATAGTTACGATGGAGGCTCTATGCAGGGAACTTAATCCGGATTTTAATCTCACGGAGCTGTCAAAGCCGTATGTAGAGGATCTTATCCTGGAAAAATATCACCCCAAGCGCCTGATGGGTAAGTTCATGAATGGTGTAGCTGAGTTTAATAAGGTGATAATCGATGTCCCCCGATTAATGGCAAGAACCATGAGGAAATTGCAGCGGGGCGAGATAACCATCGACATTCAGCATGAGGGTCTGCATGAAGTCACATCCGAGGTTGATGCGGCAAGTAACAGGATCTCTATGAGTTTGATAATATCTGCCCTCATCGTAGGATCATCGGTTATAATGTTAACCGGCCAGGGTCCTCTCATGTTCGGGTTCCCGGTTATAGGCATCATAGGGTATATGATTGCTGGTGTTTTAGGGTTTGCTCTTGTCATCAACATACTCAGGACTGGCCATTTCTAGTCTTGTTTTTCTATTTTTATTTCCGTTCTCTTATAAATTAGTAAAATGATCGACTACGCTAAAAAACTGGGCTTGGTGGGGATCGGCTTAGCTATGCTCACCAAGGAGAAATCTGAGAAACTTATAGATGATCTGGTGAAAAAGGGAGAACTCAGCAAAAAAGAGGGGGATGCCATGGTCAAGGATCTGATGAAGAAATCGGAGGCCCAGAGAAAGGAGCTGGAAAAGAGAATCGATGCGGAGGTAAAGAAAACCCTGGATAAGGCGGGTGTGGCAACCAAGAAGGACATAGCGAGACTTGAGAAGAAGATAGATAACCTGGAGAATAAGATAAAAAGCTGAAATAGAACATAGCTTGTACTGTTGAGCCGGACGAAGGAAGGTGCAGAGCAGGATTGGCCTCCTGCTCCAACCCTATTTTTTCTCTTATCCAAGACTAATTCTGCATTCCTTGAATTAATTCTGTGTTTCCTACATAACAATCATTTTTATAATATTAATGATAATCTATTAGGGGTATGTTGGTACAAGCATGGATAGAAAATGAAAGTGAAGGAGATAATGCATGGGGCAACTGAGGTGGATAAAGGCACCTCCGTGTTGGAGGTTGCGAGGTTGATGAAGAAGAAGAACATAGGTTCTGTGTTGACAAGCAAAAGCGGTAGTTGTTTCATGATAGTAACAGAAAGAAATATAATCAACGATGTGGTTGCTGAAAAAAGGGATCCTGCAAAAGTAAAAATTTCTGAGATAATGGTAAAATGCACGCACACCATAGATTCCAGCAAGGACGTGGTGGATGCAAGTGCTGTGTTCAATAAACATGATATCCGGAGACTTCCCGTTATGGAGAAAGGGAGGATAATCGGCATAGTGACTGCAAGAGATGTCGCAAAGAGCCTGTCTTATATGTCAGCTAGAAAGACTCTGGAATATGGGAGACGCACCTACAGCAAACCATAGTATTGATATTTTCCCTCTAATCTGCGGTTGGAGTTGTAGGATGAAATAATTATAATCCTTCCTGCCTGGCATATCACCTGTGAACTCCACTCTAGCGGGATCATATCCTGGAAAATCCTGCCCGTAACCTGATGTTATTACGCTGCAAGTGTGTATCCTGATTCTCTGAGAAACTCATCTTTATCAAGTCCTAGATCAGATAATCACTGCATGTATCTCACACAATCATTTTTATAATATTAATGATAATTTATATAAGGATATATCGATTCAGGTATGGACAGAAAATGAAAGTGAAGGAGATAATGCACGAAACAACAATGGTGAAATGTCCAATGTCCGTATTGGATGTAGCGAAACTGATGAGTGAGAAAAATATAGGCTCAATATTGACTGGGAAAGATGGTTGTACCATGGTCGTAACAGAAAGGGATATAATCCAGAAGGTAGTGGCTTTAGGTAAGGACCCGAAAAAGACCACGGTCGCTGACATCATGAGCAGATGTGCTCATACCATAGATTCTAATAGTGATGTGGTGGAAGCGAGTGATATGTTCAATGAATACCCTATCAGGAGGCTGCCGGTCACGGAAAAGGAAAAAATAATCGGCATGGTGACTGCAAGAGATGTCGCAAAGAGCCTGGCCTATATATCCGCTAGAAAGATTCAGAAATATGGGAGACGCGTCTTCGGCAAACAATAGCCTGATTATTTATTCCTAGAGATATTTTTCTTTCCCGCTGACGGCGTACATCATCCTGTTGGCGACATTTACGCTGTGGTCTGCGATCCTTTCCAGATACTTCCCTACCAGAACCATATTCAATGCGCAACGGCATTTGCCTTTCTCGCAGGTCTGTTTCACAAGCTTAGGGAAAATGGATGCGTAGAGTTCATTTACCTTATCCTCTTTTTCCAGAATAAATTGTCTTTTCTCTGCGTCGTTATGTACAAAAGCATCGATTGCGTCTATCGGCATCTCCCTTGCGATCCTGCCCATCTCAGATATCTCATCCATCTTGAATGCATCTTCCATGAATGAAACGGTTTTTGCAATATCCACCGCATAATCCCCCACCCTCTCCAGCTCCTTAGCTACATCCAGCGTAATGCTGATGAACCTCAGATCCCCTGCCACAGGCTGATGTAAGGCGATGGTCTGGATGGCTCTCCTTTTTATATAAACATATAAGCTGTTTACCAGTTCATCCCCTACCTTAACCTCCTTCGCCAGTTTCTCATCTCTGTTTTCCAGGGCAATCATCGCCTTCTTCAGTGAGTTACTCACTAACTCAGCCATCTCCACAGTATCTTCACGGATCTTTCTCATCTGTCTATCTAATGCTTTTCGTGGCATTTTATTTCAATCTCTCAGCCTTTAATAAAGGCTGGCGAAAGGTGGGGCGTTCATTTTGTTCAGCCCCACTGACTTGATCATTAGGTGTGCTTGAGCCCCTGAAGGGGCGAAACACACCTTTGTCCTCGGCAAACTCCGAGCAGCCTTTAATAAAGGCTGGCGAAAGGTGGGGCGTTCATTTTGTTCAGCCCCACT
>CBFCYF010000043.1:0-14091 GCA_965602195.1 uncultured archaeon
TTACACACGTTATTCCCATCCCCCACATACGCCAACTTTACTCTATCCAGTTTCTTCCCCCGCTCGTGGATGGTAAAAAGGTCACCGATTACCTGGCAGGGATGCTCCAGATCAGACAAAGCATTTATGACTGGGACCTCAGAGTTCTCTGCCAGCTCAATTAATGTCTCATGCCTATTAACGCGAGCTACGATGAAATCCACATATCCTCCGATAACCCTGGCACTGTCAGCTATCGTCTCCCCCCTCCTCAGCTGAGTAATGTTCGTATCCATGAATATCGGATGCCCCCCCAACTGGAAGAAAGCAACCTCAAAAGACAATCTGGTTCTGGTGGAAGGTTTTTCAAAAAGCATCACCATGCTCTTCCCCCTGAGTCTATCCATGTAACCTGACGGCGTATGCTTTACTCTGCCGCTCTCCAAAATCAACTCCATCAACTGCTCAGATGACAGATCTGTGATAGATAATAGATCCATTTTAATACAACAAAGATGTTAACTATGGTAACATATAAATATTAAATAGGTAGAGATTCTATAATTAATGGCAACAATGAAAGTAGATAAGGTGGTTGAGGACATAAGAGATATGAGGATACGGGGGGCGTTGGATATTGCCCTTGCGGCAGCAGACGCCATGGGAAGTGCCCTGAAAGAACCATGTGATGATACAGGGGAATTGATCAGACTACTGGATAACAGTGGAAACAGGCTGAAATCTTCAAGGCCTACTGCGGTTTCACTGCCCAACGCCGTGGATTACATCATATGCCAGGGTGAAAAAAACAGAGACCTCGGGATCGATGAATTTAGGGAAGTAATGACCCAGGAGATTAAAAAGTTTATCGGGGAACAGAAAAAAGCCCTGGATAAGATAGCTGAGATCGGCTCCAACCTGATTGAGGATGGTGATGTTATATTAATCCACTGTAACTCCGACACAGTCATTGCACTGTTAAAGCAGGCGTGGGAAAACAAAAAAAGGATAGAGGTTATATGCACCGAAACAAGACCGATGTATCAGGGGAGGATAAGTGCAGAAGAACTCTCCGAGCATGGAATTCCCGTAACCTTGATTGTGGATTCGGCGGCTAATTATGTTATGAAGAAATTAAAGGTAGATAAGGTTATCGTGGGAGGAGATGCGGTCTATGCCAACGGCGATCTGGTGAACAAAATCGGGACATCCCAGATCGCACTATGCGCAAGAGAACTGGATGTTGATTTTATAGCAGCAGTTGAGTCCATAAAATTTTCTTCCTACTCCATTATGGGCGCCTTAGCTGAGATAGAGGAAAGAGATAGGCAGGAGATAATAGCTGAGGGTGAGCTACCCAATATCAGAGTGCTAAACCCCGCCTTTGATGTAACACATGCCGAATTTATTGACACCATAATAACTGAATATGGTATCATACCCCCCCAGGGAGTCTACCACATTCTGGAAGAACGCTTTGGCATCTAATCAGCCCATCATTCCCCCAAACAGAGATTCCATCGCATACTTTATTGTATAGAAAAGGACTAGGGATATTATCAGTAGTATAGGCAGATACTTTACACCGTCCTTCTCTCTTCCAGTCCTGATTAAGCCCATTATGAGGGAACCGAAGATGCAGGAGACTGTAATTGCAATCGTGGAAAATAAATCCACGAATTCCGGTTCCACGCTCACCCCGGTCAGCGATATCATTGAAGATGATGTGGTTTCTTGAGGCATCTGGGAGGATATCATCTTGATATTCGCTGAGAGTATTTTCACCAGGAAAGAGGACATGGCAAATAACCCTGGGGCGCCTAATCCAATAGCTATGAATATGAATATCACATACATCAATACTCCAGCGGATATTTCTTTCTGCATCATCTGTTGATCTCTGAGGTCCATGGATGTTTGATCCAGTAAATCAGCTAACTCACCCCCGGATCTTATGCTGTTTACTATTAAATCCATGGTTCTAGACAGGTGATCTGATTTTATCCTGGTGGTGGTATTCAAGAGAGCAGATGCTAGGTCTCTTCCAGTCATAGTTTCTCTACCTACTCTCCGTATTTCCTCACCAAAGGCTCCAAACTCTGGTCTTGCAGCCATCAATAATGCTTTGTCGGTAGTGAGACCCGCCCTAACGTTAGATGACATCAGTTGAAGGGCATCCGGAAGAACCTCCTCAACCTCTTTAGTCTTTGCGTCTATGGAAAATGTGATCATAATATAAAAGAACATCTCCACTAAAGCAAAAGATATGATAAATCCAAGTGCCAGAGGGAGTACGGCAAATGAATCCATCAATACCCCCCCGGTTGATCCCCCAATCAAACCAAATGTAACGATGAAACCGAGGAAATCATCTGGATCTAATTTTATGTTGGAGTATCTTACTGACTGTCGGAAGCTCTTCCTAATTTTCCTGGGAAATAATCTCACTATGTGGCCATAAAAACTCATTTTATATGCTACCTGCCCATCAGATTAGGTCTTTTTGATTTAATGATCATCATGAACATGAACTGCATAACAATAACAAACCCCAGGAGACCCCAGAATATTAATTTCATCTGCTCCTCACTTATATCTCCCATAAATGTGGAGAGGATTATCAGCATAGTGATCCCCAGGGAGGGGGCTATAACTGCAACCATCATATACCTCATGGCCAATGGATTCAGGGTTGATTGATACTTCCTTATCTCAATGAGTTGCTCCTTTGCCAGGGAGTTGATAACATTAGCTATGTTGTCCCCCACATCGCCTCCAGACTTCATTGCATTTACCAGCTGCCATAGTGCCCTTCTGAAATACTTGGAGGGGTTTCTAACTGCTAATTCCTCCAGACTAGATGCCACCGCCTTCCCTGTTCTGACCTTCTCCATTACAGTTCCAAATTCCTTTGAAATCTCTCCGTAATCTCCCGCAGAGATTGAAACAAATGTATCAAAGATTGGCACACCCGACCTTATCTGCACCAGTATGGTCCTCAGAACATATAACAGATTCCTGTCTATATCTGCAACCCTCTTGTTCACGATCATGGAGGGGTAGTTGAGTATCTGGAAAAAAATGAAGAATGCAACAACGAAACCCAGGATAGGCGCCAAAAAAAGCAATTTGCCACCTATTGAATAAAAAATAAATGCGAATGTGCTCGAGATGAAAACAAATAACATAGAAGATACGAAGATGTAGAGTGACAGATATTCTCTTGCGTTTATATCATACTTATCTCCCATCCCGGATATCTTCAGGTTCATGGCTGTAGCGGGGAATATCCCTGCCAGGATACTGCCAAAGCCGATGAATAGGCGGGATACCCTCCTTATGGGAACCGATCTGATTAATGGTGGTTCTGCTGGCATTGTTAAACAATATTTTATCGTCCAAGCATATAAATATCTGGAAATTTTATAGTAACTCTCTCCCTATGTCCACCACCCTGTCAACATTTTCTATTATCACTGTGTCTGTGGTGGCTGTGATCCTGTTAAGCTCTATAATCTCTTTATCCGCACTATCACTGGTTTTTGCGTCCCCCCCTATATCGAAATCCCCTAATCTCCCCCGGGTATATCCTGCTAGCTCGCCACTTTTAGATATCTGAGAGTCAAATATAAACAAGACATCTTCTGGTTTGTATCCGATAAGCAACCTCAGAATCTCATCTAATGCAGTCTCGGTTTTCTCACTGAATCTGTAGCTGGAGAATACCCCCCGAAAGTCTCTCAGAAAGCCGTCCATTCCCTCTATGAGCTTTTCTTTGTCGGCGATGGCCTCAACTGTTATCAGCACATTGTAGGCATCGACTACGAGCTTTTTATTTCTTATTTCATTTAGGGGGATTAGTTTGTATTTGTGCCTGATTATCTCCTCGTCTGAGAATACGTATCTATAGAGGAGATTCTTTTCCTGCTTTTTCAGTTGATATCTCCCTGATATAAAATCCAGTGATGTCTTCCTGTTATAGCCTCTGTCAAGAAGGTACTTTAAATCCTTGGCGGCATCATCTATAACGCCACTTAGAGATGTCATTTGATTCTTCTCATAATCAGATTTATCCCGTTGATCATAGCATCCACAGAGGAGAGAACTATGTCGGTTCCCACCCCCTGGGAGGTTATTATCTTATCTCTTGATTTAAGCTTGACCTCTACCTTTACCGTGGCGTCGGTTCCTCCGGAGATGGAATCCACATGATACTCTATCAGCTCAAATGGTATCTCTTTGGTGGCACAGTGTATGGCATTTATAGCTGCATCCACAGGTCCCGTACCCACCGATGATTTCACCACCTCCTTTCCATTGATCTTTACCTTCACCGATGCAGTTGGTGTGATTTTATTGCCTGCAACTGCCACCAATTCCTCCAGTCGGATTACCTTCTCAATATCCTGGCCCAGGCTAGAGTACGCTATGGCTTCCAGATCTACACTGGTAACTCTCTTGCCTTTATCCCCCATGTACTTGATTTGGTTAAATATCTCCTTTAATTGCTCATCGTCCACTGATATCCTTAACTCATCAAGTGTTTTTTCAACCGACTTCAAACCAACATGCTTCCCCAGAACAAAGGTTCTTTTCCTGCCCACCAGCTCTGGTTTGATTGCCTCATAGGTCAGTGGTTTTTTCAGGATGCCGTCCACATGGATTCCTGCCTCATGGGTGAAGGCATTATCCCCGACTATCGCCTTGTTTGGGGGGATGGGAATCCCACAAATCTTCTCCACCAGATCCGAGACCCCTGCTATTTTTTCCGTTTTTATGTTTGAGGAGACGTTATAGCTCAGTTTTAATGCCATGATTACCTCCTCCAGGGCCGCGTTCCCAGCTCTCTCCCCCAGTCCATTAACGGCTACATTAACAACCGTGGCCCCTGCTCTTACAGCTGAGATGGTATTTGCGGTTGCCAGGCCCAGATCATCATGACAGTGAACTCCCAACGGAATTTTAGCAGTTTTTTTCAGATCCATGAACATCTCAGATATCTTTTCCGGAGTCATTATCCCCACAGTATCTGCAACCGTGAATCTATCAATCCCACACTCTGTCCACTCCGTAAGAACACGTTTGAGGAAATCCACATCTGTTCTTGAGCCATCCTCACAACACAGGTCCACCACCAACTTGTTATCTCTACAGTATTCTATTGCTTTTGTTGTTCTGTCTATTAACTCCTCTCTTCCTATCCCCAGCTTGTACTTTAAATGTATGTCAGATGTGGGGGCAACCAGAAAGATGCAATCTATCTCACAATCTATCGCCGCATCTATATCTTTCTCCAGTATCCTGGCATAACTTGCTATCTCCGCATTTAATCCCGCATCAACGATCCTTTTGATACCTTCCCTCTCACCTTCGCTGGTGATGGCCGATCCAGCCTCAATTATATCAACCCCAAGATCATCCAACGCTTTCGCTATTTCCAGCTTCTTATCAGGGGTTAGTGAAACACCAGGGGTCTGCTCCCCATCCCTCAGGGTTGTGTCAAGGACTTTCATTTACTCTAAGTTATTGTAGACTCTCTTTAAATATTTAAGGGATAAATGATAATAATAAAGAATTAGGTAAAATGAGCTCCAAAAAGAAATCTTCGAAGAAGAAATTATTTAAAGGTCTGACAGAGAATGAGATTTATGGCCTTATACTAGGCAAGGATACAAAGAATGCCAAGAAGATGATAGATGAGCTTGAGAGTCCTAACTACAAGAAACTTCTTGAGATTGAGAAAAAAGGCGAGAACAGAAAATCCATTGAAAAATGGTTGGGGGGCCATATAACAACGAAAAAACCTGCTGTGGATATGGAACAGAGAGTGGAAGAGCTTGAAAAAAGGCTGAGTATACTAGAAAAAAAGGAGATGCAGTTGGAAGTTAAAGAAAAATCACTGGAGGAAAAAATAATCAGACTAAAGTTCGTTCAGAGAAAGAAGCCAGAACTTGTGAAAAGGATATTGAAGAAGAGAGCGGAAGAAGAAGAGCAGGATGAGAAGAGAAAGAGGATGTTAGCCACCCAAATAGAACATGTGGTGAAAAGAGAGGCGATGATGAAAAAGATTCAGGAAGATAAGGAAAAACGTTTGGAATCCAAAACGCCACTGAAGGAGATAGACATCCCTGCTGAGAACAATGAGAGTATGAGATTGTTTGAGATCCTGCTAAAGAAAGGCACATTGAGACTGGGTGAGGCTGCAAGAGAGCTGGAGCTAGACAAAAAAGAGACCCTGGAACTGGCAGAGACCCTGAAAAAAGGAGGTTTTATCAAGATATCTAAGCCCTTCTATGGAGAGCCCACTCTGGGATTAAAAGCTCTGCCTGAACATATAAAGAAGGACGCAACGTAATCTCTACTTATAAACAGATTCTAATCTCCCTGGCTTATATATGCCTTCCTCTGTTATAATTCCTGTGACATATCTGTGGGGGGTCACATCAAAGGCGGGATTTTTAGCTTTTGATCCTTGAGGTGATATCCTGATTTTCCGGATCTTTTCTCCGTCAGATAAACCCCACATAGACTGTATTTCATCCTCTGATCTCTCCTCTATCCTGATTTTTTTTCCACTACAACAACTGAGATCAATTGTTGACACAGGGGCGGCAACATAGAAGGGTATATTGTTTTCTTTGGCGAGAACTGCTTTTTCATACGTCCCTATCTTATTGGCTATATCGCCATTTAATGCAATCCTGTCTGCTCCAACAATAACCATCTCTATCTCCCCTCTTTCCATGAAATACCCTGCGGCGTTGTCTACTATTATAGAGTGATCTATACCCTCCTGCATCAGCTCCCAGGCTGTTAGCCTTGAGCCCTGACATCTGGGTCGGGTCTCATCTACAAAAACATGGAATTTCTTTCCGTTGCTCTTGGCAAGTCTCATAGGTGAGAGTGCAGTTCCGTAGTCCACACACGCCAGAGCGCCGGCATTACAGTGCGTTAATATACTCATATCCCCCGTAATCAATTTCTCGCCATTTAACCCTATCCTCCTGCACAATTCTACGCTTCTATCGGCGTACTCATTACTTGCCTTTACTAATATCTCCTTTGCATCCCTAACAGACTCTGCCTTTCCCAGCTCTCCCCCCATCATATCCACCGCATAGAACAGGTCATAGGCCGTAGGCCTACTTTCTTTAATAGAGTATCCTACCCTCACCATATACCCTCTGAATTCCTCCATATCATCTCCCTGAAACCTCAGCGCTCCTTGGGCGACCCCGAAGGCTGCTGTGGCACCGATGGCTGGAGCCCCTCTAACTATCATATTCCGTATGGCATCTGATGTTTCACCGTAATTTGTTGACTTGTAGATCTCGAATCTATGGGGGAGGAGTGGTTGGTTGATTAATTTAACAACAGAATCCTCCATCCACACTGTCCTATAATCCCCTACCGTTTCACCGATCTTTACTTTCATCATCGAATTTTTTGTGTACCCTCAACATTAAATCAAAGGCGTCTCTCAGAGTGATTCCCACTGAAAGGGAGCCATGTTCCCTGATAAATACGTAACTGCTGTGCTTTAACGCACCTACCACCTGGTTTGCAAGTGCCCGGGTTCCATAAGGCTCCTCTCTTCCGGTTGTTGTGATCCCCGCATCCCTCAGAGCATGGGATTTTTTCAGCACCACAGGATCATGGCAGTGGATTATGGCACAGGTCCCGGGATAATTTCCGTAGATGAGCCAATGCATCGGTGTTTCAGATGAGGGCTCCCTCAACCCCCTTACCGAGGCCCTATTATCCTCCTGTATGTAATCCACCACCTCAACCATATCCTCCTCATTAATCTCTTTCTTATCCACCCCCCCTGCAGTGATCAGCATCCCCTCATCAATTCTGGCACTGAGATTTCCGCAGGATCCTGGATTAACGCCCTCTGAATTCAATAATCTACAGTAATACATTAACTCCCGGGCCAACTCCACTCTCCCTGTGGAAACCCTCTCCACAAACTCCACCCTGAACTTCCTGCCCACGTATCTCTCACCTTCCATGGCGTTATCTATTCACCTATAAACGATAAATAAGGGGTAACATAATCTCTGGAGTATAGGACATTCCAGTGCATTTAAAGTTACCCACACAAAAACAGCCTAAATTTATTCCCTCACACCAAATAAACTTATGTCCACACATGGATAAAATTACATACGAGGAAATTTGGTCGAGGTTTTCTAAAGCTCGATGACGGAAAAGAAAGGAATCGCTCCCGCGATTCAATAATACAATCCTGGGTGAAATAATAAAAATGACATACAAGGTAAAGGATATCGGTTTGGCTGATGATGGAAAACTGAAGATAGAGTGGGCGGAAAATCACATGCCTGTGTTGATGGAAGTAAGGAAAACATTCATGGACGAGAAGCCTCTTGAGGGGATACGGGTAGGGTTTGCCCTCCACGTCACCAAGGAGACCGCAGTCCTTGTGAAAACTCTTCGGGACGGAGGGGCTAAGGTGGCGATAACCGGCTGCAATCCACTGTCAACCCAGGATGATGTTGCCGCAGCACTAGCCAAGGAAGATATAGATGTCTTCGCCTGGAGGGAGGAGACCCGCGAGGAATACTATGAAAACATCAGCCGGGTTCTGGACCTGAAGCCCCAGATAACGATAGACGACGGCGGCGACCTGGTGTTCACGATACATAAAGAGAGGCCGGAGCTGATAGAGGATATACGGGGTGGGTGCGAGGAAACTACAACAGGGATAATAAGACTGCAGGCTATGGAGAAAGACGGCGCCCTGAAATACCCGGTGATGGACGTAAACAACGCAAAAACCAAGCATCTGTTTGATAACAGGTATGGGACCGGACAGTCCACCATAGACGGAATACTCAGATCCACAAACATCCTTCTCTCAGGGAAAAACTTTGTGGTGTCTGGCTACGGATGGTGCGGCAGAGGTGTTGCGTCCAGAGCACGGGGCATGGGCAGCAATGTTATTGTTACGGAGGTTGACCCTGTGAGGGCGCTTGAGGCGGTGATGGACGGATTTCGGGTGATGCCCATGGAGAAGGCATCTGCAGTCGGGGATGTATTTGTAACCGTCACAGGAGACAAGGATGTGCTGAGGAAGGAGCATATGGAGAAAATGAGGAATAACGCGGTCATAGCTAATTCAGGGCACTTTAATGTGGAAATCAACACAGGGGATCTAGAGTCCATATCAACCGGGAAGAAGAGGATAAGAGAGAACGTAGAGAAATACACTCTGAGGAACGGGAAATCCCTGTATCTTCTGGCTGAAGGCAGGCTTGTAAATTTAGCGGCCGCAGAAGGGCATCCGTCGGAGGTTATGGATATGAGCTTCTCAAATCAGGCACTTGCCGTCAGATACCTGCTGGAAAATGATTTAACGCCAGGAGTCCACACCATACCTGCCAAGATCGATGAGGGAATCGCAGACCTTAAGTTAAAGACGATGGGCATCGACATAGACACCCTAAGCGAGCAGCAGAAAACCTACCTGGAGAGCTGGGGTGAGGGAACCTGAGCAGATTAAAAGCCAAGATGAGTGTATCGATCAGAGAATTTGGAGGAGTATTTGAGGACTCATCTCTGTTTTTTCATAGCATCAAGAGTAGAGATTATCCTCCTCTAAAAATCTTGAGTTGGGCCTTACTATTTTGCATGATATCCTCTTTTTTGGCTTTAGTCAATAACTACCTATTTACTCAAAGTAAATTCAAATTCCTTTCAGCACTCCCAGAATTTTTTGGCCTGGAGAGCCCCCATTTGGATCCGGACTATTTTATCTCCTTTGCTCTGGGAAGTATATGGCAGTGGATCATCCTCTTAATCCTCTCTCTCCTAGTCTTCCTTTTCTCCCGTATAGCTAAAACCAAGCTTTCATATTCTAAAATACTTCCCTTAACAGTATCTTTGTATCTAATTCCCCTTGCTTTTTTGGGATCATCGGTTCTGGTTAACCTATCCTCCTATCTTCTTATCCAAGATGTATCATCCATTAACACCCTCTTCTTCCCGTATTTCGGGATTATTGCTTATTTTTCACTTTATCTGCGGGGTATTAAGGAACTAGGGGAAACAACCTGGAAGAGAAGTTTAGCCATACTTTCTCCCTTCCTGATACTTCTGGCGGTAGGATTAATTTTAGGGTACCTGCTTAACTTTCATTTGATGTGGTTGATGTGTAAATTAAGTGGATAACATGAAAAAGAAATTAGTTTTGATTTTAGCTCTCAGCATTTGCATAGCAGGCATAGATTTAATTGTTGTTCACACAAGCCCTCTTCTAGGTCACGGGGATGTAGAGTATCTGATGCGGATGGAGCTTTTGAGGTGGAATGAAAGCAGGATGGATGAACATCAGATTAAGAATTCATATAGCATGGTATGGATTCATGAGCCCTCCATCACTTACCCTTACTTCTTAGAGACCATATACCAAGAAAGGCCACACGTCATGGATAGGGAGTATGTTAAGATTCCCTATAAGGCAGGTGTGCTATTGTATCCTTTCTACAGCATGTCAGCTTATCCCAATAAACTCTTCTCTCCTTTTGGATATTATGACCTATTCTCAGAGGCTGAAGCAGAGATAGTCTACAATTCTAACCTATCTTCTTTGCAGGAGAGGTGGAGGATGAATTGGGAAAGAAACAAAACCGCGACACGAACATGGATTTGGAGCAGCAGAGACGAGCATATATTGATGAGCGCCGAGAACGAGAGCATAGCAATAAAGAAATTCCAATTCTGGGTAAATCATCTACCTAGTGCCAGAGCTTCTGCCTTTCCCACCCCAAAAATTGATGTTATGTCCCCCTCATTTAGTTATAAAGAGTTAATGTGTAACGAAACCCTAAGAAGGTCATTAGGGAAGCTTCCTTTACAAACATTACTGGAAGAGGTTCATGAATTTGTTGAAATGCCTTTTTCTCTTTTTGTTTTTGATGACAGAAGTATCCCCTACCTACGGAGGAAATTTAACATGAGCAGGGAGGAGTTCCTAGAGAGTTACGCTGAAGTCTGGGGGGTGGAACTGGCTAGGGGTTCTTTTGTAGAGAGCGTATGGTCAGAGGAGCTTCCTTGGGAGGGAATATTCTACTTAGCCTACTATCCCCACTTCAAAAGAATATGGGTAATAACTAAAAGCATCCCTGAAGAAGAAATCCAGGGTGGTGGGGTTGAGATAGACGGAAAAAGATACAATTATGAAATAAAATATCCCTTTATCTTTGTGGAGGTTGATGCTTCCTTAGCCTCAGGTGATCATCAACTAACCCTACGTACTCCTAAAAAAAGCTATGAAATAGATTTCAGGGTTGACAACCCAGAGATTTACCCCCTGGGTTGGAGGTTTCAGGAAGACGAGGTCAGAATAATGATAAAAACACGAGATCAAGAGATATTCTTGGATAACATAATCCTGGGAAGTGCCCAGAAAACAGAGAGAAACATAAAAGAAAGCGTGGGTGTGTACGAAATTAAGGATTATGTAATAAATGTATCCAAGGGATTCTGGAGGGAACAGACATTAAATCTCACCCTGCAATATGAATCCCAAGGGAAAAGAAAAGGATATAAACAAAAATTACTTGGGAAAATAATAAGATAAAAATCTATATATCTAATTGGTGGAAAAAAAATGGGAAAAAACAAGACGTTGATTGGTGATTATCTCGGGACCATAGAGGAATATGTCCCAGGTAAGGGAACCTACTGCGAGGAAGGGAAGATATATGCCTCAAATATCGGGGAGGCTTTTCTGGATAGAGATAAACACATAGCCCAGGTAAATGGGAAGCTCCCCGCTGAAATTGAGGTGGGACAGATAGTCTTCGGCGAAGTCGTCAACATGAAGAGGAACAATATCACAGTGATAGTGAAAAAAATCAGGGGTGTTGACGGCGAAGTAGATATAAAAACCGGACTCTACGTCTCAAACATCTCCGATGAATATGTGGAAAAGCCGGAGAGGTTATTCGGGGTCGGCGATATCGTGAAAGGTAAGGTGATTAAGATCAACTCAGGACTCATCGATCTGACAACAAAAGGCGATCTAGGAGTAGTGAAGGCATTCTGTAAAAGATGCAGACACCCCCTCATAAAGTCAAAGGAAGGAAAAGACAGGCTGATGTGCGGTTACTGTGGACACATAGGAAGCAGGAAATTAGCCGCCGACTACGGGAGGGTGACCGACCTGTAACCAGATAAGAGAAAATGGGTGTAAACCTGAAGGATATAATCCCCTGTAAACCCATCGATTTTAAGGATTTGAAAGGGAGGATAATAGCGGTAGATGCCCTGAATTTCCTCTACCAGTTTCTCTCCATTATAAGGCAACCCGACGGCACCCCTTTAATGGATTCCAAAGGCAGGATAACCTCCCACCTCTCCGGTCTGCTCTACAGAACAATCCGCCTGGCGGAGATGGGTATAAAACCCGTGTATGTTTTTGACGGAGAGCCCCCTGAATTAAAGAAGGCAGAGCTTTCGGCCAGGAAAAAGATAAAAGAGGAGGCTCTGAGGCAGTGGGAGAAGGCAAAAAAGGAGAAGAGGATGGAGGATGCCTACAAATACGCAAGTAGGACCTCCAGATTCAGCGATGAAATGCTTTCTGACTCCAAGGAACTTCTTAAGCTGATGGGTATGCCCTATGTCCAGGCTCCAGGTGAGGGCGAGGCACAGTGTGTTCATATGTGCAGCCGGGGGGATTCGTGGGCTGTGGGCAGCCAAGACTACGATTCGCTGCTTTTGGGAGCCCCAAGATTAGTGAAAGGCCTTACATTAAGTGGAAAAACAGAGCTGAGCATAATACATCTAGCGGATGTGTTGAATGAATTAGGTGTCACAAGAGAACAACTGATTGATGTAGCAATACTTGTGGGGACCGACTTTAATGAGGGAGTGAAGGGCATTGGACCGAAGAAGGGACTGAAGATCGTAAAAGAAGATAGAATCGACTCCCTTAACCTAGACTTCGATATCGACTCCATCAGAGACCTCTTCCTGAACCCCAAGGTTACTGATGACTACCGGATACAATGGGATGAACCAGATGAGGAATCCTTGATTAAATTTCTGTGTGATGAACATGATTTTCTGGAGAACAGGATTAAGAAAGCCACAGGTAATCTAAAGCTGGCTTTAAAAGAGTTTTCCCAGAAGGATCTAAGCGCCTGGTTCTAGATTCCAAGAAAAGCATCACATGATCTTCACCACATTACTGCCCACTGCCACCCCCACATCTCTTGCCACCGGCAGACACTTGACCTTCATTAACAAGGCCACCTTCCCCTCTGTTTTTTCCGGGTAATCCACCAGCGTCTCATAGCAGCCCATCCCCTTGGCGACCACAAAATCCACCTCCCCATAAATTCTTTGGAATTCAGGTGTGGTTTTCTCAAACCATACTCCGATGGAGTCACCTCGAGGTATTATCTTGCAGAACTCATCCATCCCCAGTTTTTTTGTCTCCTCTACGGTGGCGTCATCCTGAACGGGTCTTGACAGCGGCGAGATATAGACCTCTGAATAATTCCTTAGCTCCTCGATAAATAGTTTATCAAATACTAATTCGGCGGTGTTATCTGTAACATACAGAATCTTTTCGGAGTTCCTTATTTTTTCATATATCCTGTCTGTTTCATCGACTACGGGCTTTGTTTTTATTATCCTATGTATCTCCTCCCCTAGATTCGCAAGGTCCGGGGTATGATCTCTTGCCCCGAATTCCAGCATATTACCTGCAAGCGCTATCCTCAGAGATGCCGTGAATCTTTCTCTGTCTTCTGTGATTCCTGTGGCATATTCTTTGAATACGGGATAGAGTTCTGAGGCGATACTGAAACTCTCCTCCTTTATATCCTTCATAGGATCCTTGTTCTGGGTGACATCCTCTATCACCTTATTTCTATAGTATGCCAGGGTGGTTGTGGATATGTCTTCCGGGAATTTCTCTGTGAACAGCTCAAGGAGGTTTTCCATAACCCTTCTTTTTACCTCCTCATCTTCTTTCTCACAGAAAATCAATGCCCTCCTCAACATACAAGGGACACATTCAGGGTATACCCTCATTTTGATTATTTATATGTTCTTACATATATTCTTATTCTATTAACT
>CBFCYF010000044.1:0-13956 GCA_965602195.1 uncultured archaeon
CATATATCCTCCACTCGTTTCAGGGTTGTTTTCTCCCCCCTCAACTCGTTTACTTGGGATTTGATATATTCTGTGTCGCCTGTTGTTTCACTCACGTGCAGGGTGTCAATTAAGTGATTTACTTTTCTCAGAATATCATTACAGCTGCCGTGGGTTTCGTCCATAGAAACAGGTGTTATATCTTCCCATTCATCTATTTTCTCTCCGACATCAACCATATGGAAAATACCTGCTTCACTCAGTTCTTCCATGATGGATTCTAAGTAATCGCTAAATACCAGTATCTTGACCTTCTTCATCTCGGTGGGCGTAAACACAATTATCCCCTCAAACACGTTAATATCCCATCCATGATGTCTGTTTAGACATCCTGGCTTATGATAAGATATATAATGTGATTTGATATAAATAAAAGAGCTTTTCGGTTCTCTATTGAAAGAATTCTATGGAAAAATCAGAGTAATGAATTATTCTTTATCTTAGTTAAGCCTTCATCATATGATTTACCATATGCTGTGAGCATGATATGTGTCTTGTCTTCATCTAAAAATTCGATATGTAATTCCCTGTTCATCTCTTTCACTAGGCTGGTTGAACTTTCTCCGTGGGAGAGTAAACCTGCATGGTATATCAGGTTAAGTTCTAATGCAAGCAGTGTCGCTTTTTTCCTTAATCTATACCTTATCTGTCTCTCCCTGTTAGACATAGGGTGCTCGTATCCCTTATGGAATTCATCCTCCCACTCTTTGCCGTGTCTATGTTCCATTATCTCCGTGTTGTTTCTTGCTATTAATCCACATAAATACTTTCTTTCTTTTTTTGTTAAACTCCTCATTTTGTTATAATATCATTGTAACATTATCATTTAGGTTGCTATACTCTTAAACCAACAGAATTCCGAAGATACGTATTTTTTATCGTTTAAAAATAAATCATATTCTATCGGAGATGATGGAGATGATAGATGAAGTTGAGATAACAAGAGCTATTGTAGAAAGTGCCACATGTGACCTGCTGGATAATCTGGAGGTGGATGTGGCAATAGCCGGGGGCGGCCCGTCGGGGATGGTTGCCGCAAAATATCTGGCGGAAGAGAAAGTAAAGGTAGCTCTCTTTGAAAGGAAACTCTCGATCGGGGGAGGTATGTGGGGGGGCGGGATGTTGTTTCCCAAGATCGTGGTGCAGGAGAAAGCGAAACATGTCCTGGATGATTTCAACATAAACTACGTCGGAGACGGAAAACAGTGTGTTGCCAGCTCCATAGAGTCTGTGTGCAAGATCGCTGCGAAAGCCATGGATGCGGGAGTGAAGATATTTAATGCTATCTCGGTGGAGGACGTGATAATAAGGGACAACCAGGTATGTGGTTTTGTGATCAACTGGAGCGCCGTGGATATGGCGAAGCTTCATGTTGATCCCTTGGCGATAAAAGCGAAATTCTGTATCGATGCCACAGGCCACCCCCTGGAGGTATGCAATATAGTTCAGAGGAAGGCAGGGAAACTAAGCACCCCCTCTGGGGGGGTTGAGGGAGAGATGTCGATGTGGAGTGAACGCTCTGAGAGTCTTGTGGTGGAGAATACAAAAGAGATATATCCCGGCCTCTTTGTAACGGGGATGGCGGCAAACGCAGCATTTGGGGCACCCAGGATGGGCCCAATATTCGGGGGAATGCTTCTATCGGGGAAGAAGGCGGCAGAGATAATCCTTAAGAGACTGGAAAAGCAGATGTAATATCCAGCATGCTGAAACCATAAGATGCCACCGAGCGAATGTAAAAAAAAGAGTGGGATACACTATGCATTGTAAGAACTGCGGCAAGGAGCTGGGAAAGGATGCACTAATTTGTCCTAACTGTAGCACTTTGGTATCAACCGGCTTTCTGACCACACATATGCGTGCAACAGAAGTGCTGGATATTGAGAACCCGGATATGGCGTATCTGCAGGTAAAGGAACTTGTGGGCAGAGCATCATAAAACGCCTACACAACCGAGCAAGGCTCTGGGAGATAAGCAAATGACTATTTTTCTTGTTGCAGATATAATATTAATTGATGGATGAGCGCAGGCAGACTAGTTTTTTTGGGGGAGTCACCCGGAACATATTCCTTCTGGGTTTGGTTAGTTTATTCACTGATCTCAGCAGCCAGATGGTTTTCCCATTAATCCCTCTGTTCATGACCTCAGTTTTAGGTGCCTCAGCTTATGCGGTTGGTATCGTTGAGGGTGCCGCTGAATCAACCGCTTCTCTGCTGAAGGTTGTGTCAGGTTACTGGTCTGATAAAATCAGGAAGAGAAAGCCTTTTATTTTGCTTGGCTACTCTCTCTCATCCGCAGTGAAACCTTTGTTTGCTTTCGCTACTGTATGGTATTTTGTTCTTTTTGTCAGGGTAATTGAGAGAATAGGTAAGGGCCTGAGAACCGCCCCAAGAGATGCTATTGTAGCTGAATCTGTTGATGAGGGTGTCAGGGGAAAAGCGTATGGGTTTCAGAGGGCTATGGACGGTATTGGCTCGGTTCTGGGGGCGATTCTTGCCTTCCTGCTTCTCCCGCTTCTAGGATACCAAAATATTTTTTTGTTCGCATTTATTCCTGCAGTAATTGCGGTATTTGTTATCTTATTCCTCAAGGAAAAAAACGCACCCCCTAAGGAAGAGATAAAAGAAACATCCCTTAAGGTGAGTTTCAGGGAGCTGCCAGTGAATCTAAGATTATTCATTATTGTTTCCTCTATATTCGCGTTAGGTCATTTCGGGTACGCATTTCTTTTACTGAGGGCGAAGGATGTGGGGTTAGCAGATAATATGGCAATCCTGCTCTATGCTATTTTCTACGTTGTTTATACTCTTTGCGTGATTCCTTCAGGGATGTTGTCTGACAGGGTCGGGAGGAAACCTGTTTTAGCAGCAGGCTATTTGGTGTTTGCGGTAACCTCATTTGGCTTAATATTTGTTTCAGATATCTGGGGTATTCTATTGTTTTTTGTTGTTTATGGGGTGTTTTATGCCATGATTGATGGTGTTCAGAGGGCTTTTGTGGTGGATTTGGCGCCGGGGCATCTGAAGGCAACGGCGTTAGGAACCTTTCATACGGCAATAGGGTTGGTGGCGCTTCCAGGTGGATTTATCGCCGGGCTGCTGTGGGACAGAATAAATCCTGAGGCAACCTTCCTGTATGGTCTTGTATTGGCATTAACATCCCTTGTCTTGTTTACTTTCGTGAAATCCAAAAAAAACAAGATAATCTGATTTTTTTTAATGCTGTGAACATAATTTAATACAGGGGTGTGATGAAATGGGCGGTAATGAAGAAGATGAAAACCTGATTGCATACTGCGGCCTTTACTGTGGGGATTGCTTTGGATACCTGGGGAAGGTTGCTGATCTGGCAAGGGATCTTAGGAAGGAACTGAGGCAGTCTAAATTTGACAAGACAGCAGAGTACCTGTCCACTATGTCGTTCTTTGCTGTATATAAGAACTACAGGGAATGTTATGAAGTACTTGGTGCATTGGTAAGAATGCGCTGCAAGAGAGCCTGTAGGGGTGGCGGCGGTCCTCCTTTCTGTAAGATGAGGAAATGCTGCCAGAGGAAAGGCATTGAGGGCTGCTGGGAATGCGATGAATTTGAGACATGTGCGAAACTGGACTTCTTAAAACCAAATCATGGGGATGCCCACATAAAGAACCTCAGGAAAATCAAGAAGCAGGGAATCGATAAATTCCTTGAAGGAAAAAAACACTGGTACTCTAAGATAAAAAGCTAAGCTTCCTCATCAGACAACTCCTCAAACCCTGAAAATGCAGCACAATGAAATCCAGGAAAAACTAGAATCCCTGTCTGACCCGAAAGCAGTTGAGGGAATGGCGCGATTCGGAATCAACCCCACAAATACCTATGGAGTGTCCATCCCAAACCTGAGGAAGATAGCTAAGGAAGTAGGTGTAAACCATGATCTCGCCCAGCAACTCTGGAAGTCAAACATCCGTGAAACAATGATCCTTGCAACCATGATCGACGACCCATGTAAAGTCACAGTAGAACAGATGGAAGACTGGGTGAAAGACTTCAGCTACTGGGAGATATGCGACCAATGCTGCAACAACCTCTTCCGCAAAACAAGATTCGCTCATCAGAAAGTGGTTGAGTGGAGCTCCAGAGAGGAGGAGTTTGTTAAAAGAGCCGCATTTACCTTAACCGCGAATTTAGCTGTCCATGACAACAAAGCACATGATGAGGTATTCATAAAAATTTTACCCTTAATAAAAAATGAGGCGTCTGATGACCGTACATTCGTTAAGAAAGCAGTTAACTGGGCGCTGAGACAGATCGGTAAACGTAACCTTAACCTGAACAGGAAAGCAATTGAGGCCGCCGAAGAGATCCGGAAAACGGATTCACAAAGCGCCAGGTGGGTGGCCTCCGACGCGATACGGGAACTAACAAGCAAGGAGGTTCAGGAAAGACCACAAAAATAAAAAAAATTGTTTCGCAATTTTTAACTTGTATACTTTCGTATACAATAATAAAAAAATATTTAAGCCTTGCCTTTATCCTCACCTTTTGTTACATTCACATCTGATGCGGGGGATGTGATCTTGTTGCTCTTCTGCTGAGCAGCAGCGTTTGATCTAACAATAGCAGTTATGCTTTTTGCCTCCCCTATAATCTCCTTCACGTTTTCCTTCCGCTGGTATTTGAACTCCTGTATAATCTGGAGCCTCTCTTGGGTTGCCATATTCTGTTCCATCTCCTCGCCAAACTCCCTGTTTAATTCCCTGAGTTCCGATACCTTCTCCTCAAGATCCTTTACCTCACCCCTGATCTCCTCCCTTACTGCAGTCCTGTTGTCAATAATGCCTCCATATCTCGATAATCTCGTAGTTAGCATCGCCTTTATAGCTTTTTTTATACAGTTAGGGTAATCCCTACCCGCACAATATTGCTCTGCCTTCATTAAAGCGTTTCTTGCTACCTGCGGTGGATCATCACCCGCAACACCCCAGGCTCTGCGTAGGGTGCTGTTTGATCTACTACTCAGGCTGTTTCCGAATCTCTCAATTATCTGTGCTCTCTCAGCAGTTTTCTTTCTGAACAACTCTTGGAATTCCTCCCTAGACTGTTTTGACAGATTATTTGCAACAATTCTTTGTTTCACATTTCTTCCGGTTATCTGCCTTACTTCAGCGTCTGTTTTCTCTTCCAATTCACCGGTAATCTGTTGTGCAAATTCTGGTTTCCCAGTAACCATAACCCTTTCTATGCCCCTGTCTTTTATTGCTGAAGCAACATCACCTATCTGGTCTGTTCCAGTTACTATGAAGGCTCTTGCCTGAGGAAGATTAGGTGCATTTACGGCGTGTGTGAAGTTCGCTGCTGCAACAACAACAAGCGTATTAGTCTTATCTAATCTAGTTGCAATTCTTTTCTTTATATTGTCTCGTATCTGTTTTCCATCTAACCCGTCTATTTCATCGACATCTATGTCTGCATCTCTTAACTGGTTTCTGAGTCTCTCCCTTGCCTCGGCATTAAATGCAATGGATACTACTTTTTTCACCCTGAGGTTGTTCATTTCCGCCAGGGTATTTGCTGGGATATTGCTTTCAGGGGTTAACAGAAGTGGAACACCTCTAATTCTCGCCTCTTCAGCAGCCTGGGCAAGAACGTTGTTATCCTTTGAATCCATATCATCCTCCACCAACATTGCTTCCTCACTGCCTTCAGGCCAGAAATAATCAGCCACCGCCTCCGCCGTACCATACCTAGTAACGCCCCAAAGCCTTACTACCTCATAATCTTCAGATAACATGTCTTCTACCTCACCACCTACTACTGCAAGTCCGCCAATTATGATTATCTTTTCGGGTGAAAATGCTTCAATAGCATTTAATGTTTCTTCAGAGAGTGCGTCTCCCTCTGTGAGAATTATCGGAACCCCATATTTTTCTGCTGCAGGAGCAGCAACCATTCTATCTGGATAGTTTCTGGTGGAAACTAAAAGCAAGGCATCTATGTTTCCCTCAGCCAATACACCTGTACTTAAAAGCATGAGACATACTAAAGAGATCCTGATTCCGGTTTTCATTTTTTTTGTTTCCTCCATTAGTTTATAGTATGTATTATACCCTACAGAACATATATACTTATCGTTTCATCCTACCAAAAGGACTGCTTAAATGTCTTCCTGCTTTTTTCCAGGACTCAACTAGAAATAAGGGATATGTTTTATCTTTGAATGTTTAATCTATTATATGTCTGCTGTGGGTGGATTAAAACAGGCACACAGAGGGAAACAATCAAAATGAGTAGTGAATTGAGTGTGAAACTTAACACGAAGATCCTTGCGAAACTGGATGAGATGATCGACGGAAAAAAAATAAAAAACAGAAGTGACGCCGTAGAGTTCCTGATAACCAAGACTATGGGCGCGAATAAGGTAAAGAAAGCAGTGATCCTGGCCGGAGGAAAAGGGACGCGGATGAGACCCTTCACCTACGAAATCCCCAAGCCCCTGATCCCAATACACGGAAAACCTCTCCTGCAGCATATAATCGAATTACTGAGGAAATATGAGATCCGGGAGATCATCCTTTCCGTAGGCTATATGGGTGACAATATAAAGGAACACTTCGGTAACGGCCACAACCTGGGGGTGACTATCACCTACATAGAGGAGGAAGAAAAACTGGGCACTGCAGGCTCATTAAATCTCATGAAAGACCTCCTTGATGAAACATTCATCATGTTCAACGGAGATATCCTCATCAACATAGACCTCCATGACATCATCCTATTCCACAAGAGAAGCGGTGGGCTGGCAACCATCGCCCTGAAGCCTGTGAAAGACCCCTCCCGGTTCGGGGTGGCAAGACTTAAGGGGGATCAGATACTGGAGTTCCTGGAGAAACCTAAGTCCACCAAATCCAGGTTAATCAATGCAGGCGTGTATGTGCTTGAGCCGGAAGCAATCGATTACGTCCCTGAAGGCGTTGCCATGATGGAGACAGATGTGTTCCCTAAACTAGCTGAGAAAGGAGAGCTCTACGGTTACCCGTTCGATGGACAGTGGTTTGATACCGGAACCCACAGGGCCTACGAGAAGGCGATAAAAGAGTGGAGGGATATTAAATAAACAAGACATAGAAATGGTTCGCAGGATTGATCCGTGGGGTTCGAACGATATGGGGGATTACCAGAGCCTCTTCAAGGAGTTCGGGATTGAATCATTCGATAAATTCAGGGAGAAACTATCAGAGAACAGGTACGTGAGGAGGGGCATCATATTCGGCCACCGGGACTTCGATAAAATCATGAGATGTATAGACAACAAGGAAGACTTTGTGATGATGACCGGGTTAATGCCCTCCGGGAGATTCCACCTGGGCCACAAGATGGTAGCCGACCAGATGATATTCTACCAGGAGATGGGGGCGGAGGTGTTCGTGTGTGCTGCTGATCTGGAGGCATACACTATGAGGGGCATTGACTTGGAGACAGCAAGAGATTACGCAATCAACGAATACCTTGTGAACTACATAGCATTAGGTTTAGATGTCGATAACCTGCACTTCTGGTTTCAAACCGATTACAGGGTTCCGTACTACCGGCTGAGGGATATGCTGTCCAGGCGGGTTACATTCAATGAACTGAAGGGGATATACGGGGATTTGACTCCCGGAAAAATATTTTCGGTGTTAACGCAGTCTGCAGACATACTCCACCCTCAGCTACAGGAGTTTGGGGGGCCCAGGCCCACTGTTGTGCCTGTGGGGGCCGACCAGGACCCCCATATGAGGCTGACCCGGGATCTCGCCTCCAGATTCCAGACTGAGTTTCAGCTGATACTGCCTTCATCCACCTACCATAAATTCATGCGCGGTCTTCAGGGAGGTAAGATGAGCTCATCTGACCCTAAATCCTATATCGCCTTAAGCGATGATCCGAAGGATGCGATGAGGAAGGTGATGAATGCTGTGACTGGGGGGAGGCCAACTAAGGAGGGACAGAGGAGGCTGGGGGGTGTTCCAGGTGAGTGCACGATTTATGATCTATTTCTCTATCACCTGGTTGACGACGACAGGGAACTGGAGAACATCTTCAACGGCTGCAGATCAGGGAACCGGGTTTGCGGCTCATGTAAGGCTAAATGCGCTGAACTCCTCATAGACTTCCTTAAAGAGCATCAGAAAAAGATGGAGAAAGCTAAAGATGTCGCTGAGGGGATATTAGAAAGTGAGTGATTATTGGAGGGGCATACTCGCAAGACCGAGGAGTATCAGGGGATAAAACAGATTCCTCCAGAAAGGCTGGGACTGGCTGTAATAGATTAGATAAACAAACGGGAGATATACTATGTTATATAACTTGCCTCTTCTGATGCTCTGCATGGTGTCATCATACAGGGACCTGCCATCTCCCCTGCTTGGAAACGAATTATATGCTAGACTGAAACCCAGCCAGAGCACTATCAAGTTAATTGGGGTCTTAAGTGACGGAATCAACATGAAAAACACTAAAGCAGACATAGAGTTGAATACAAGAGGCCCCATCACAATCAGAAACTCCCAGATAACCGCCTTAGGTTTCACATGCACCACATAGCCCAGTGGATCAAAGGGCCTGAGCAATGAATACTTCTTTATTTTCGTCCCCGTAAGCTTACAGAACAATAAATGCCCCACCTCATGCGCAATAATCCCCGGAAACGTGACTCCCAGCATGATTTCTTCCATATCTGGCATTGGTATTCCCTCCCATCCACCGATAAGTTTATATCTCCAGATGTTAATATATAACCCGAAAACAGGATAAAAAAAATTGCTTCGCAATTTTTAACTTGTATACTTTCGTATACAATAAAAAAAATGGGTGCGGTCGATAGTTTCTTTCGAGGTATGACGATACCTGCTCCAGAGGATGTGAAGAGCACATTGATTCCTGGAGAGAAGGTTCTCTACTCAGTGAGACAGGCCAGAATGCATCAGTTGACGGCTCCAGACGAGATACTCATCACAACGGAGAGGGTGATAGTAAGAAGGCCTAGATGGTTGGGTATTAAAAGAGATACCAGAGACTTCAGGTACGATGATATGGGAAACGTGACCGTGCATAAGGGCGTGTTTAATTCCACCATAGCTATAAAGATGCGTCTGCTATCCCATGACCTAATGCTTTTTGCCATACCAAATGATGTGGCTCCAAAGATATCTTCTGCCATCCAGGCGGGAATCGACGGCAGATATGCGGGAATCGGCGGAGGATACAGGGAATATAAGGGAACCGGCGAGGAATCTGGGGAATATGCGGGAATCGTTGAAGAACATGGGAGACATACTGGAATCGGCGAAGACCCCGCAGGATATGATGAAGATAAGGCCTGGGATGAAGCCGATACAATACCTGAGCTTCTTGCAATCCTCAAAGAGAGATACGTTAAGGGAGAGATAACAAAGGAAGAGTATTATGAGATGAAGAAAGAGCTGCTGAGTTAAATCCTTCGTCTATCCCACACCACCCTATCCTTGCAGAGTATCTTCCTTATCCGGTGCATGGGAATTAAGCTGTCACCGTACCTGAAAAAATCTCCCTCTAATCCAATATCTGTGAAACCAACCTCCTTCATCTTTTGGGATGCCCTATCTATGTAACGGATGCTGAAATCCCCTGGATTAAGATTCTTATCCCATGTTATCCGGTTTAATGCGTCCCTTTCCAGCTTCTCTTTTCCCAGATTCATGTCTCAGATGTCTGTGATATAAACCCGTATCATCCGATCTCCCTTCTCTATTTTCCCCACTACGTCCACCCCCTCAACCACTCTGCCGAAAACCGCGTAATCCCCGTCCAGGTTAGGGGTTTCCTCCAAGGTTATGTAGAACTGGGATGTTGCGCTGTTAGGGTCAGAGGATCTGGCCATCCCAACCGCCCCCTTACAGTGCTTCAGATCAGGGTGGATCTCAAGCGGAATAGTTTTTCCTGAGCCTCCGGTTCCAGTGCCCGTCGGGTCACCACCCTGAACTACAAAACCAGGCACCACCCTATGGAATATGAGGTTGTCGTAGAAACCCCCCTCAGCTAAGTCAATAAAATTCTTTGTGGTTACCTTAGCCCGCCCCTCAAATAACTCAAATTTAATCAATCCTTTACCTGTTTCTATTACCCCATATCTGTTTCCCTTAGATTCCTCCATATTAACACACCCCGCTATTATTAAGATTATCATCAGGATAAATATCTTCTCATTCATCTTCCATAACCACAGATGTCACTTAGGGGGCATCCCCCGCAATCCGGGTTTGTTTTACAGTAATGTTTCCCAAGCTCCACTATCAGGGCATGGAACTCCTTATATACCTCAACATCCCCTGGAATGTTCATCTCAAAAAAATTCTGCAGCTCATTATAACTAACATCCTTATCCACTAAACCCAGTCTGCTGAATATTCTTTTCGTGTAGGCGTCCACCACAAAAGAGGGTTTACCTGCAGCATACAGGAGTATGGAGTCTGCGGTTTCATCCCCCACCCCGTAAATGGAAAGCAAATCCCTCCTCAGCTCATGCTGCGGCCTATCCAAAAATTTCATCAGATCCCCCATGTAGTTCCGATGCAGGTATCCTGTGAACTCCTTCAGTTTTCTTGTTTTAGCATTATAGTAGCCCACAGGCCGGATGATCTCTGCCAGTTTCTCCTCATCCACCTCCTGTATCCCCCGAGGACTCATAAGATCCTCCTCCTTCAGTCTCCCGACTACAACCTCGACATTACTCCAGGACGACGCCTGCGTAAGAATCGCCCCAACAACCACCTCAAACTCCGATTCAGCAGGCCACCAACTCTGGCCTCCAAAGTAATCCAGCAAACGCCGGTAGATATCCATCAATTTCATCTAAGTTAATAGATTGGAAAGCATTCACTAAAAAAAAGAGACTACAGTCGCTAAACAAGCCTTATGGTCTCCAGGTTTCGCGGGGTGGTAGGCTCAAAACCGAACATATCAAACAAGGTCATAGATAGATTCATACACTTTTTCTCCTCCCCGTGCATTGTTATCACCCTCTTCGGCCTGGGACTTATCTTCTTTGAGTAACCAAGAAGCTGCCTCCTATCAGCGTGACCTGAGAAACCATCAATTACCTTCACATCCAGGTTCACCTTCAGTGCAGTAGTTCTTCCGTTCTTCTCAATAGGAATCTCCTTCAATCCACTATGAATCCTCCTCCCCAATGAGCCTTCAGCCTGATAACCCACAAAAGCTAAGGTGTTAGCCGGATCATGTGCCAGATTCTTGAAGTATTCCACTGAGGGACCGCCAGTCATCATTCCGGATGTGGCAAGGATTATGCAGGGCTCCTTACTCTCTATTATCTCCTTTCTCTTCTTCGGCTTTACCTTCTCGAAGGTATCGGCGAGGAAAGGATTATAGCCATTAAATATACGATTCCTTATATATCTCTTCAGATACTCCGGATAAGAGGTATGTATCGCTGTAGCCTCCCATATCATACCATCCAAGAACACCGGGATATCCAATTCATCATATCTAGCGTAATTCTCGAGAACCAGCATGACCTCCTGAGACCTCCCGACAGAGAACACCGGGATCAATAATTTACCTTTCCTATCTACTGTTTTTCTTATCACATCAATTAACTCCTTTTCAGCGTCCTTTCTACTGGGTTGGGTGTCGTATCTCCCACCATACGTGCTCTCTATGATCAAGGTCTCCACCCGCGGGAACTCAAAGTTTGCGGCATCCAGTAATCGTGTGTCTCCAAACTTCAGATCCCCCGTATAAACAATATTATGGAGGCCCTCCCCGACATGAAGGTGTGTTACTGCAGACCCAAGGATATGGCCTGCGTTATATAATGTCAGGCGCATATCAGGGGTTATGTCTGCAACCTCTCCATAATCTATGCTTATTGTGTGCTTGAGCATCCTCCTTACCTCCTTGGATGTGAAAGGTAGTTCCTTATCCTCTCTATTGCTAACATCTATGGCATCCAGTTGTAGGAGGGTCATTAAATCCCTGGTGGGTTCAGTGCAGTAAACGGGGCCATCATAACCGTACCTGTAGAGGTACGGGATGAAACCACAGTGATCAAGGTGGGCATGAGAAACGATCACAGCATCCAACTCATCTATGGCTAATTTTGATGCCCTGAAATCAGGATACCTGTCCGTACCTGATGCGGCAACATTTATCCCGCAATCCATCAACACATTACTCTCAGGGGTCTGCAGCAGTACACATGATCTGCCCACCTCCCTCGCCCCGCCCAAGGGGGTGATTCTAATCCAGTCACATGTGGCATCAGGTCTCCGGTATATATTTCTCCCCACAGTCCTCAGTATTTTCTGCCTCTCTTCACTGCTTTCATAGAGAATTTTTCTTATTGTACTAATGATGTCGGATTCAATAGGTGGCTTCCTAAGGAGCCTTGGAACCCAGTTAGTAATCCTGGCAACATCATTCAGGGTTGCACCATGTTTTCCAATAACAAGACCCAGTTTTTCAGCCTCAATACGTACCTCCCTAAAGTGTTGATCAAACGTAATTTCAATGATATTAGCTTCTTCAGGAATTATCTGCTTTATCCTTATCTCGGCCTCCTCGGGATCCATAAGCTTTTCGGGGGTTGATCTGAGGATGATTCTCTTTTTTAGGACGGTGGCAAGGCTTCTCACCTCCTCACTGTTCTCCATAAAGTATCCCAGGCTGGATGTGTATAGGACTATCTTAGGCCCCTCCACATCGATTTTATCTATTTTACCCTCAGGTGCGTTCTCCCTCAAAAGCTGTTTAATATCGTTTAACTCCATTTCTAAAACTCAATTTTAAAACACAAATTATAGTCCGGTGATGTGAATAAAATAAATTCGTCTCATTGATGAATTGTGTTACTGTAATATAAAGTATAACTTTATCTTGCAGCACAAAATTTTGTCTTTCAGACAAAATTTTCTTGCCCGCCAAAATTATCCTGCAACATAGCTGGGACTTAAAGGATCATTCCCTCGTTTTATTGTATACGAAAGTATACAAGTTAAAAATTGTGAAGCAATTTTTTTTATATTTAATCAACAACGCTAAGACGATCATCGAGAATTATAATCTATTTTTTTGAATTTTTATTTAGGATCTCCTGTATCCGTTCTTCCTTGTATCTCATGAATCCTTTCTCGGTTATCGTGACCAGACTCATTCCGTCACCTGTTGCGGTATCCCGTGACATGGCTGATGTTAAGGCTTTCAGGGCCACAGGTATATTCCCTTCAATAGTATTGTCTTTTGAGTATTCTTGATCCAGGATCCCATAAGCTACAGGGGAACCTGATCCTGATGCAGCCATATCCTCCTTGATTAAGCCTCCCACAGGATCCAGCGTATATAATTCTGCTTTACGTTGGCCTATTCCCCCAATCAATAGTTGAACCAGGTAAGGGAATATTTTATTGCCTTGGAGGATGTTTGCAAGTAGATTGGATATTGCTTTAGGCGACATCTTCCTCTTGTTGTTTATCTCATATAAGGATGCTTCTGCCTGAATTAATCTCATGAGGGCTTCTGCGTCTCCCACCGAGCCGGCTACTGTTGCCCCTACAACATCATTTATGTTGAATGTTTTCTTGGCATTTTTGCTTGCAACGAAAGTCCCCCATGAAGCTCTTTTATCCGCTGCAAGTACTACTCCATCACTACATGTTAATCCAATGGTTGTGGTCCCTTTCAGAGTGGTGTCTTTCAAAAAAATCCCTCAGAATAAGTTTTAAATCCCTATTTTATATTATCTATGATATGCACATCTACCTTTAAATACCCGTAGTTCCTCTCCACTATAAACTGAGGTTATAACAAGTTAAAATCCATTTAATAATTTCTGTTCCAACATTCTCTTTTAAAGAAAAGAATTCCACCAGTCTATTTGACTGGTGGTCGCGAAAACTAACA
>CBFCYF010000045.1:0-13896 GCA_965602195.1 uncultured archaeon
GATAATTCCTGGGGGGGAGAGCACGACGCTTGGGAAGCTGCTTGGGGAGGGGGGGGTTGGCGGGGAGATAATGAAGCTGGCAGGTAAGGCTCCGATTATGGGGACATGTGCTGGTTTGATATTGCTCGGTGGGGGTAGTGTGTATTCATTGGAGTTGATGGACATCAGGGTGAAAAGAAACGCCTTCGGCCGTCAGAGAGAAAGCTTCGAGGTGGATGTGAGTATTCCGAGGCTGGGGAAGGAATTGTATCATGCTGTTTTCATCAGGGCGCCGGTGATTGAGGAGGTAGGGGATAAGGTTGAGGTTCTGGCGGAATACGGTGGGGGGGTGGTTATGGCCCGGCAGGATAAATTAGTTGCGGTAGCATTTCATCCGGAATTAGTCTCTGATCTGAGGATACATAAGTATTTTTTGGGGTTGCTGGGAAAATGATAGCTGTGGTAGATTGTGGGATGGGTAATATTTTCAGCATCAGAAACGCCTTGGAGAAGGTGGGGGCGGAGGTTAAGGTGGTAACTCAGCCCAGGGAGCTTGAGGGTGCTGACGGGATAGTGATTCCGGGGGTTGGGTCCTTCGGTGAGGCTATGAAGCAGCTTTTACCTTTTAAGGAGGAGATTGCTGGTGCTGTTGAGGGGGGGATTCCGTTTCTGGGGATCTGTCTGGGGATGCAGGTGCTTTTTGAGAGAAGTGAGGAGAGCCCGGAAAGCGGCTTTGGATTAATTGGGGGGGAGGTTGTGAGACTCCCGGATAACGTACTGGTTCCCCAGATGGGCTGGAATGAAATAAAGATTACGGGAAACACAGAACTGCTTGAGGGAATAGAAGACGGCGACTTCTTTTATTTCGTGCACTCATATCACTGCGTCCCTGAGGACCATGTGGGGGTTATGGCGACAACAGAGCACGGCACAGAGGTTGTTGCAGTGATAGCTTATGGTGATGTGGGTGCGGTTCAGTTTCACCCTGAGAAATCCGGGGAAAAAGGTTTGTTGCTGCTGAAAAATTTTTTGGGGAGTGTAAAATGTTAGCGAAGAGAATCATTCCCTGCCTCGACTGTGATCTGGGTGTTCCAGGCGGCAGGGTGGTGAAGGGAATTGAATTCACGCAGATTCGGTATGCTGGCATTCCATGGGAGCTGGCTGAGAGATACTACCTGGAGGGTGCGGATGAGATTGTGTTTCTGGACATCACAGCATCCCATGAGAGGAGGGAGACTATGGTTAATGTTATAAGGAAGACCTCAGAGAATGTTTTCATACCTCTTACGGTTGGGGGCGGGATTAAGAGCATAGAGGATGCCAGGTCGGCTTTTAATTCCGGGGCGGATAAGGTGACTGTAAATACCGCTGCACTGAAGAATCCCGGGTTGATAGATGAGATAGCGGGCAGATATGGTAGTCAGGCGTGTGTGGTGGCTATAGATGCCAAAAGGAGGGATGGTTGGTCTGAGTGCTCTATTTATGGGGGCCGGAAGTTTACGGGTGTTGATGCCGTAGCGTGGGCTGAGGAGGCGCAGGAGAGGGGGGCAGGAGATATACTTTTGACGTCGATGGATCGGGATGGTACGTATGACGGGTTCGACATTAAGTTAACTAAGGCTGTGTCTGAGGGGGTGGGGATTCCTGTGATAGCTTCCGGGGGCTGTGGCAAACCCGAGCACATCCTTGAGGTGTTTAAGAAAACAAAGGCTCAGGCGGCGTTGGCTGCAAGCATCTTCCATTATGATGGATATAAAATAGGGGATGTTAAGAGGTATCTGAGAGAAAATAGGGTTCATGTGAGGTTGTAGTATGTCCTCAGTTTTTTTTCAGAGTTCTGCAGATATATGCAATTAATGAAATAATTAACTGAAATGGGTAATGATATATCTCGTGAATTCAGGACCTTAACTCTACTTTTTAGGGAATATATTTAGTCCAAGTTTTTCATCCAAAAGCCTTACCTTCTTTGGCACCTCCGTGACTAGACCTCCCTCTTTCAAATCAATGTGATACACCCTGCTATACTTATGTAACAGATCAATCGGTGTAATCTTGCGATTCAGACCAGCCTTCTTCAATAGATTCTCTATTGTGCAATGTATGTAAAGAGAGACGAATGAAATAAAGACGTGTCCAAATACGCTCTCATCACTTTGCAGATATAATTTATCTGCATCAAGAACAGTCTTGTACGTATCGAACATCTTCTCAACAGTTTCTCTCTTCTTAAACAGCTCAAATATCTTACATTCCTCAACGTCCAAATTGGATACAATAAGAATCTGTCCTGCTCGTTTCATCTTTTCGTTGAGTTGCTTCTTATTGATCTTTCCCTCATCCAGCTTCGTGTACAACGTTTTTTGCTCCTCAAGCTTAAGATCCTGATCATCAAAAAGGTAGAGAACATAGTTATCAAACCTCTTTTTCCCACACCGTATCAACCGTTTGTGATACGTGAAATGCTCATTAAGATGAATACGGTGTTCATAGTACCTACTGTTCCTTCTTGTAGGAAGTATGTAAAACATATCAATTCCTTCAAGAAATTCCATCGTATCATCGGAAAAGAAACCCCTATCAAGAATCAATGTTTTCCCTTTCACATCAATTTCCTTGATTGAGTTGTACAATGTGGCTATATCCCTTACACTCCCCGGGATGGATCGTATCATAGCAGGCAAACCAGTATCTGCACTACATAAAAGTGCAAGATTTATCTGAGGCACATGCAGGTGGTTTTTGTTATAGCCTTTCTCTGCCTGAGCGATGCTCATGGATCGTGTGAACACGGAACTCAGGTCATATACCAGTTGATTGCTTTGATCAGTCAGTTTCTTGAAGATTGTATTTTGGCCAACACGGTTTATGCCTACACTATGCAATACCCTGGAGAGATTTTTTGGATTTAGTTGAGGGTTGATGTTTTCGACATTATAGAGTTTCTCCCATGATTCTTTTGCACGTTTCATAGGTACGTATCCATTGATACGGACCATTGCAAGTGAATATATTTCTTCCCAGCAGTCTGGAAACGCATCTATCAGCAGTGGTTTGAGTTGTTTCATAGATTCATGTAGCAGCATTGAATTGCCATATTCTGTGACATTTCTGATGTCAGATGAAGCGAGCTTTTTTCGCTTTCTTGATTCTATTAGTCCCTCATCTCTATCGAGTTTGCCAAGGTATTTTGAGGTTTTTATTGGCTTTTTGAGTTCCTTGTCCCAGTAGGTTGTCGAGTGGTAGACATAGTGGTTTTTGCCTATCACTTTTATTTCACGGCATTTTGTTCCCTCTCGTCTCTGCTCTTCTAACCAGTTCTTTGCCCATTGATCCATATTCAGTAATTAGGGAATATGTGTATATAAATGTATCAAAGATAATTGAATGCATGCGATAACAAATAGAAAAATTAGGTGGAACTATGCCCTATTTCGGCAGAGTTAAGGTTAATTAATCTATTTTCTCAATTCAACCCCCCCATAAGACCAGAGTATTCCCAAGTAAGGCTCTGGGATCCTGCGGTATTTTTCAGGTAGTTGAACGTTTAGATATAGGGGGGTTGGAGTTTGAGGTGTTGGAGAGCCTGGGCGGTCATGTCTGGGGGCAGATGTTCTTTTTGTGTTCCTAAGCCGACTTGCTTTTTACAGGAGACCGTCTCATTAATTTCGATAGTATTCCAGAGGAAAGAAAAAGATTTAATACGCTGGCTAACGTTCTTATGATCTCCGTGAACGTAGACAGCGCTAAAGCACGGAGGGAGAGGGAGGCTCTTTTGGCTAGGGCCTCAGACATAGATAAGACTCTTCCAGGTAATTGTCTCATTTGCGGCGGACATGGGGCTGTTTCAGTACTACGTGAGGGTAGATTCGATGTCTATGGGAAGGTGGAGAGATACCGGCCGCACTGAAAACTTCATCTCTCGGTCAGGGTTCTTCTCTTGAATGGGGGTGCTGGGGGGTCTCAATTTTAGGAGGTAAGGGTCTTGCTGGTTTTTCATGACCCATTTCACTGATCAGCTTGAGGAATAGTTCCCTGTCGGAATTTTTTCTCAGGCTTTTTGAGGATAAGATGTATAATCTCTTGATTTCGGAGATATGGCCTCTCTCGGTCTGGAGGATGTGGAAGTAACGGTCTAGTTCCTCCAGGCTTCTGAAACCATAGGTTACTATGTGGGTCACATCTCCCTCAGGAACCCTGTAGAAATTTATGATTTGGGGGCCCTTTATCCTTTCATTAATATCGTCCTCGGTGAGTAAGGTCTTTCGGGCCTCTGGTGTGAATTTAAATAATGCTATTGCAAGTACCTTGATGCCTATTTTCTCGTAATCCACGATTGTTGAGTAGCCTTTTATGATGCCGTTTGCCTCCAGTTTCCTCCTGATTTTTCCAACAGCCTGGGGTGTGATATTCAGGCTCCTTGCGATGTCGGCATCCTGGGCTCTGCCGTTTTCGATTAGAAACCCGAGGACCCGCTTATCGTTTCTTGTTAGTTTCATTATGTAAATAATTTAGGAAAATAGGTTTAAAAGATAAACTGACGTTTTTTAACAGGGGAGACTCAATAATATAAAAAAAAGGATAATATGATAAATTAAGTGGATTACTATGAATCTAAGAAGACCAAATGCTAATGATGCAACGGGAACATTTAATCGCTCAAGGAATGTTGTCCCAATGTCAGGCCTCTGCACAAGATGCATTGACGAATGTAAAGGGGAATGTGAGACCTGGCTGTCTTCATTCAGGGGTCGTGAGGTACTGTATCCCGGACCGTTCGGGGATATAACCGCAGGTGCAGACAAGGATTACCCCCTTGATTACTCACACATCAACATCCAGGGTTATGCTGTCGGGGCAAAGGGACTGCCCAGTAATATCAAAGCCAGCCCAGATACAGCAATTTTTCCCAACGTCGATACTGAAACAGAGTATGGATGGGACAGGAAAGTCAAGTTGAAGGTGCCTATTTTCACAGGAGCCTTGGGTTCCACAGAAATAGCCAGGAAGAACTGGGAGCACTTTGCGGTGGGGGCTGCTATTTCAGGCGTTACGTTGGTGTGCGGTGAAAACGTCTGTGGAACAGACCCTGAGCTTGAATTAGACAGCGAGGGGAAGGTCAGGAAGTCTCCGGAGATGGATCGTCGGATAGAGACATATATGAGATTCCACGGAGGATACGGTGAGATCCTTGTGCAGATAAATGTGGAGGATACGCGGCTGGGTGTGGCAGAGTATGTATCCTCAAAACATAATCTTGACACAATTGAACTTAAATGGGGTCAGGGAGCAAAATGTATAGGCGGCGAAATAAAGGTTAAGAGTATAGAAAGAGCTATTGAGCTTAAAAAGAGGGGATATCTTGTAACGCCTGATCCCGAGCACAGTGATGTCCAAAGAGCATATAGGGAGGGGGAGATTAAGGAGTTTGAGAGACATTCCCGTGTGGGTTTTGTTGAGAAGGAATCATTCCTTGAGGAGGTTGACAGGCTGAGGGATCTTGGGTTTAAGCGAATCACACTTAAGACTGGCGCATACTCTCAGGCAGAACTTGCCATGGCTTTGCGTTACGGGTCTGAGGCGAAACTGGATCTTCTGACAATAGATGGCGCACCCGGCGGAACAGGGATGAGCCCCTGGCCGATGATGAACGAGTGGGGTATCCCAACGTTCTACCTGCAGTCTCTCACCTACAGGTTCTGTGAGAAACTCAAAAAGAGGGGGTTGAGGGTTCCTGATATCGCTATTGCCGGCGGATTCTCGACTGAAGACGGCGTGTTTAAGGCAATTGCTATGGGAGACCCTTATGTGAAGGCTGTATGTATGGGAAGGGCCTTGATGATTCCGGGTATGGTAGGCAAGAATATCGGTAAGTGGCTGGAGAAGGGTGAGCTGCCTAAAACGGTTTCGAAATACGGAAACAGTATAGAGGAGATCTTCATCAGCTATGAGGAGCTCAGAGAGGAATACGGCAGTGAGATAAAAGACATCCCCACTGGGGCGATAGGCATCTATACGTTCTCCCAGAAGATCAGGGTGGGCTTGCAGCAGTTGATGGCGGGCAGCAGGAACTTCAACCTTTCAACAGTCTCCCGCAGGGATCTTATGGCTTTGACAGAGGAAGCAGCGGAGGTTTCAGGCATCCCGTATGTAATGGACGCCTACTCAGGGGAGGCGGAGGAAATTCTTGGGGATTGATAAAACGTTTTCAGCCATCAGAGGCCCTCTAATATCGTGATCCTCCGTCCTTGCGAGATAGACGGCATACAGGGAATCCGCACCTCCCAAAATTAATGCCGCAGGTTCATATGTGCCCTCATATATAAAGTGAATCTCAATATATCTGAGCTGGAGATTCAATATCCTTTAATGAAAATGGCGGAAGAACTAAATCCTTTTAAGATTGCCCAACAACAGTTGGATACCGTGGCTAAGAAGTTGAGACTCGATACAGAAACGCATATGATTTTAAGGGAACCGATGAGGGTTCTTGAGGTGTCTATTCCAGTCTTGATGGATGACGGATCTACCAGGGTTTTCAGGGGTTTCAGAGTTCAATATAATGATGCACGGGGTCCGACAAAAGGCGGTATAAGATTCCATCCAGAAGAAACAGTAGATACAGTAAAGGCCTTAGCGGCCTGGATGACATGGAAGTGTGCAGTTGTCGACATACCCTATGGAGGGGCAAAGGGTGGTGTTATCTGCAATACAAAGAAGATGTCCCAAGGAGAGAAGGAGAGATTATGCAGGGCTTATATACGAGCAATTTCTCAGATTATAGGGCCTGAGAAGGACATTCCTGCGCCAGACGTCTATACTACTCCCCAGATGATGGCATGGATGATGGATGAATTTTCCAGGATTTCGCAGTTTAATGTTCTTGGCATCATTACAGGAAAACCTGTGGAAATTGGTGGCTCTTTAGGAAGGGGGGATGCTACAGCGAGGGGCGTCGTTTTCACCATAAGAGAGGCTGCAAAGCATCTTGGGATTGATACTAAAAAGGCAACTGTTGCTATTCAGGGTTATGGAAATGCAGGGACATATTCTCATATGCTTATGGAAGAACTGGGCTCCAAGGTAGTTGCGATCTCTGATTCGAAGGGAGGAATCTATAGCGATGAGGGAATTGACTGTGTATGTGCGATGGAACACAAGAAGATAAGAGGGTGCGTTCTTGGTGCCAAGGAAAAAGCCAAAGAAATTACCAATGAGGAATTATTTGAGTTGAATGTTGATATATTGATTCCAGCAGCCTTAGAGAATGTAATTACAACTAAAAACGCAAAAAATATCAAGGCAAAAATTGTTGCAGAGGCAGCAAACGGTCCAACTACACCTGAGGCCGACGAGATTCTCTACAAGAAGGGCGTATTTGTGATTCCGGATTTTCTGTGTAATGCCGGGGGGGTCACAGTAAGCTATTTTGAATGGGCTCAGAATATTAGCGGGTACTACTGGACGATAGATGAGGTTCACAACAGGCTTGATAGAACGATGACTAAGGCATTCTGGGATGTCGTGAAGACATCTGAGGAGCATAAAGTTAACATGAGGGTAGCAGCTTACATGATAGCAGTTCAGAGGGTTGCCAACGCTATGAAGATAAGGGGCTGGGTATAATGAGTTTCAATGCAAAGAAATTTACTGAGGAAAAATCGGAAGAACTGCGGGATGTGGTTGGGGATACGAAGGTAATCTGCGCTACTTCAGGTGGCGTAGACAGTATGACGTGTGCCGTCATGGCTCATAAGATTGTTGGTGATAAACTAACGGTTGTCTTCCTTGACGATGGTTTGATGAGGGAGGATGAACCAGAGACGGTTACGGAATGGTTAAAGGATAATAAAATTAATGTGAAACTGATGGATGTCGCAGATGATTTCTTTGTAGCTTTAAAGGGAATTGAGGATCCAGAGGAAAAAAGGAAGGCCTTCAGGGACACATTCTACAAGGCTCTTGGTAAGGCTGTGAAGGAAAGCGGGGCTTCATTCATGATACAGGGAACGATCGCCGCGGATATAGTGGAAACCAGAGGCGGAATCAAGACACAACACAATATACTTGAGCAGATTGGAATCAATCCAGAGGAATATGGTCTCAGGATTCTGGAGCCCCTGAGGGAGATTTACAAGCCCCAGGTGAGGGAGGTAGCTAAAGAACTTGGACTTCCCGAAGAGTATCATCAGAGAATGCCCTTCCCAGGACCTGGTCTCGCTACCAGGATAGTTGGGGAAGTAACCCCTGAAAGGGTTGAGATAGTTAGAAAAGCCTGCAAGATTGTGGAGGAAGAGATTCTAAAAAAAATGAAACCTTTTCAGGCGTTTGCAGTATTATTGAACGACAAGGCAACAGGTATGAGGGAGGGAAAGAGAGCCTTCGGGAGCATGATAGCTGTCAGATCCGTGGAAAGTGAGGATGCAATGACAGCTACGGCGACAGAAATACCGTGGGAAATCCTGCAAAGAATCCGGGAAAGAATCTGTGAGGAGATACCTGAGGTTACAAAGGTGCTGTATGACATAACGCCGAAGCCTCCTAGCACTATAGAGTATGTCTGAATTTTGTTATATGAAACATTATCGGATCCTATCTTAGGATGAAATTCCAGCCATCACCATACCACACACACTGCATTCCTGAGACTGTCAGAGACATCACCAGAGTCTGTCTCCTTCCCTTACACCTCTATCGCTGAGTACAGCAACCAGCCAACCTCGCATATCTAATCCATCTCAAATATCTTAATCCATGGTAGGATACAATCTAATTAGCTTCCAAAATAAGATAATTAACAATGAGCCATATTGACCGACTAAAAGAATTGCTGAGCAGGGCTGTGGAAGAAACATGTGAGTCAGAGATTGGTGTCGTATTCTCCGGCGGAATAGATTCAACTCTAATCGCCATGCTGGCCGCCAGATTCTCCCGTGTTACCGCATACTGCTGCGGTATTGCAAAATCCCCTGATCTGGGATATGTGGATGAATGCAGGAACCTGGATTTAAAGATTAAGGTTATTGAGCTTGATCCTGGAGAAATCGAGAGGTCTCTGGTTGGGATAATCCAGGCAATCGATGACATAAACCCGGTGAAGGTTTCTGTGGAGATCCCCTTCTATTTCGCCTCAAAGAAAGCAAAAGAAGACGGCCTGTCTGCGATGCTCTGCGGGCAGGGAGCGGATGAGTTGTTTGGCGGCTACAACAGGTACCTGAGTCTGCTTCCAGATTATGATGCAGTGGGCAGGATGATGAGAGAAGATGTAGGCAACATATATGCGCAGCAGATAAGCAAGGACATAGCAGTATGTAAAGTAAATGGTGTGGAACTGCGCACCCCCTACATGGATGAGGAATTCACAGATTATGTGTTGGAGATTCCCGTAGAGCTGAAATTACATGAAGTAAAGAATTCCCCGGAGTTTTCATGCGTTGACACTGTGGACGGCGGGAGGTTCATAAGGAAGTATATCCTCAGGAAGCTTGGAGAAGAGGTCGGGGTGCCGGATGCCATACTGAACCGAAGGAAAAAAGCCGCACAATACGGCTCCGGAACCTGGAAGGTCTTCGATAAAATCGCAAGGCAGAGGGGATTCAAGGAGAAGGCAAGGAAAGCCGGGAGAAAAGATTATGTGGGGATGTGGCTGAGTTCCATCCAGTGATTTAATCAAAGAGGCTCTCTGAGATTACCCCCCCATCCTGGATCAGGATTATCCGGTCACATGCATCTGCAATTTTCTGGTCATGGGTTACGATGATCATGGTTTTATTATCTGATCTATTCAAATCAGACAATAGATTCATAATCATTCCCCCCGTTTTTGTGTCCAGGTTTCCGGTAGGTTCATCTGCCAAAATAATCTGGGGGTTATTTGCCAGCGCCCTTGCTATAGCAACCCTCTGTTGTTCGCCACCTGAGAGTTCAGTGGGTTTATTGTCTCCTTTATCATGTAGACCAACCAACGCCAGCAACTCACTGACCCTCCTCTGCCTCTCTTTCTTCACCACACCCTTAAACCTTAAAGGTAGATCAATGTTCTCAGATGTCGTCATCGACTGAATCAGGTTAAACTGCTGGAATATGAAACCAAATTTCTCCCGCCGCAGTCTAGCTCGCTGTGTTTCATTTAATCCGCCTATATCCACATCCTCAACATATACCTTCCCGCTTGTTGGCGTATCCAGACAACTCAGGAGATTCAGGAGAGTTGATTTCCCGCTTCCCGAAGGACCCATGATGCTAACAAACTCACCCCCCGCAATACTCAGGTCGACACCCGCTAACGCAGTGAATTCATTCTCCTTGCCCTCATTATACACCTTCAGCAGATTCTCTGTTCTTATGATCCCATCAGCTTCACTCATATCTCAACACCTCTATCGGATCAAGTCGAGAGGCACTCCATGCAGGATACACTCCAGCACCCATACCGATTATTAAAGCAAAACCTATGCCAGCCAAAGCAAGCCAGGGAGCTACTATAGCATTGAAACCGGAAAGGGAAGAGATAGTGAATGCCGCAAGCCATCCCAGAAGCAAACCCAGGGCGCCACCAACCAGACTCAACATACCAGATTCCTCCAAGACCTGCTTCAGTATAGTTGAATTTTCTGCGCCGATGGCCTTCATTATCCCTATCTCCCGTCTTCTTTCCATAACAGACATTATCATAGTGTTCATTATACCAAGACCGCCGACTACCGCGGAAATAGCGCCAATGCCCATCACAGCCAGATTGATGGTATCCAGTATACCACCTAACTGCCTTGACAGACTCTTGAAGGATAGTGCCAGAATATCATCGATATTCTCGTTTATATCCTCTGCCACATCCTCTGCATATTCTATGTCGCTCACTATAACCCTCACACTCTGAATGTTCTCTTCCTCCTCTATCTCCAGCATAGTGGAGAGGGGGACGAAGATACTGTTCGTGTCTCCGCTGGTTTCCTCCAGGATCCCGATAACCTCAAAGTCATAATTTTTGTATTCTATATCATCGCCTAGGTTGAGGTTTTTTCTGTCTGCGATGCCCCATCCGATAACCGCTACCTGATCATTATCATCGCTTTCATCAAATTTACGTCCTTCTTCGGCAATAATCTCACGCCCGATAATGTAGTCCTGGTCTTCAGGGTCAATGGCGATAAGAACCGTTGATTCACTGCTAACGGTAAATGCCCCATGAGTAAAACCACCTTCGATATATGTGGATATAGGTACAACTCTTTCCACGCCCTCTATGTTTTTTAATTCATCAACAGTCTCCAGGGGAATTCCTCCGCCGCCGATAGGGGAGACCTGAACCACTCCGGCTAGTTCACTGAAGCCTTCTTCTATGGATGAAGTCAGCCCTATTCCAATCGAACCTAAGGCTATTATTAATCCGATACCTACCCCTATTCCGGTTATGGTGAGAATACTTCTTATTTTATGCCTTAGGATGTTCCTGAATGCTAGATCAAGCATTTTTTTGCTTAGAATTGATTCCTCAGTTTGTACATCACCGCCACGATGATTACCACAATTATTGCCACACCCCACAGCGGGAAGCCACCTCCTCCGGAAGATTCCGTAACTTCGGGCCCAGGTATGTCCACACTCTCCTTTATCTCTACTCGCTCATTGTTTACGCCGCTGTACTCCAGGATTAAATCACCTTTTTTTTCTTTAGGGATTTCGAAACTGAATGTCGCAGGCTTGTTGGGCTTTATATCATCCTTATAAGCTATTTCGGTTTCTGTTTTATTCAGATGATGTGTCTTTAATATGGCTTTTACGGCATACGCTGTTCTGGTTCCGACGTTTGCAACCTCGATCTGTAGTTTATCTCTTCTCACCTCCACACTGATTATCTCCAGCTGTACCTTGCCTGAAACATCAACTCCGATGCTCTTGTTTATTTTATATCTTGTCTCTCCGATCTCGTATTCAATTCCCAGGGGAATCTTGTATGCCTTAGTTTCTGCACCCGAGCCCACCAGAAACATGAATTTCAGTTCTCTTGTTTCACCTTCTTTGAATTCATCAACATATTTCTCTGCTGTCTGGACCGGCGTGAATGGGTCACTCAGATCCAACGAAACTGTGACGTCGTTTGCGGATTCGCTGCCCATGTTTTTAAGCTTGATTATCAGGACTGAGGTGCCTCCTGGGCTCATCTGGGTGTAGTTGACTCCGGTGACTCTGAGGTCCACATCCGGGTCTTGGATATTTAAACCGAAGATTAGGTTGTCTGTTGCGGCATTGCCGGATTCGTCGGTGTAGGATAGGGTGACGGATGCCTCGCACATACCTATGGTATCCGGGTTTATCCGGTAGCTTAGAGTGAAATTCTGTTTTTTGCTTAATTGTCCGACATAGTTTTTCGTGGAGCCGAATACTGTGATACAGTCAGAGGATAGTATGGCGGATACATCCCTAACGTGGTTTTCTGTGTTACATTCCAATACCAGGTCACTTGGAACGCCCTTGAGGAAGGTGGTTTGGGCGGGATGTGCCTGAAAGTTTGGGTTTCCGTATATCCTTAGGGGGATCTCCCATTTAGTCAGCTGGTTGTTCTTCCTGTCTCCTTTTGAATCAAAGCCGTCGTATGTTATCTTCACCTGGAGCGTGTGTAGTCCTATGCGTGCATCGTCTGATATCTCTATCACTCTGGAAACAGTTTTTGATTCGCCGGCTTCTATTCTGCCCATATGCCATTTATTGTTCACATGTATTTGGGGTGTTCCCGGGATCCATAGCTCCACATCTTCTGCCGCCTGCCCGCCTGTGTTTTGTATGACAACCCGTAATACTCCTGAGTCCCCGGGTCTCAGGTTGGAGTCCACATGGCTGGAGTCATAATCCAAAATCATATTCGTCGGTATTAGGGGGATTGTATCTGTGGATGATTGTGCCACAGCCGCCGACATTATGAGGTATCCTGCCAGGACTAGTATTAAGCTGCTTGTTGGTTTTTCCACTTTGTTTTAGCCTCCGAATCTGATCCAGAATCTGCCCAGCAAATAACCATAAAGAATCTTAGTCGCTAGATCGATGATGGTATTGATTGTCGTCATAGTAGAGCTTGTTGCTACAGCCATTTGCTCCTGAGCCATAGAACCCATTATCGATGAGAGCGCCATAGTGAGCACTATGCCGAATATTGTTCCTATGATCCACCATCCGAGTCCGACTACCACACCCTTCGCAATGGGGGTTTTCCCGGGTAATCTATTATATAGCCATGCATAGATCAGACCAAAGATCGCACCGAAAAGTGTCGTTATAACTACCCCTATAATCGAACCAATAACCATGAAAACCAGCATCATATTCCTAAAGTCATTCATGTCCATTGGTGCGCCGGATTCCTCAATTGCTTGCATAGCCACACCAACAGTTTCATCATAGAATATAGTCATAGCTAGGGCCAGTCCAATTACGGCGGCTAATATGCTTATGATCAAACCCGCAACGGCGCCTGCTTTAGCACCTCTACCTAATTCAGCCATTTTTATATCACCTCGTATTATATTTAATAATCGTTTCGTTAAAACCCGTTTTCCTCGTCGTCGAAAAGGAATATTTCATCTATTTTAGTTTCCAGGACCTTGGCTATGTTATATGCTAATCTAAGGGAGGGATTGTATTTGCCTTTCTCCAGGAAGACGATGGTCTCCCTCCGCACCCCGACTTTCTTTGCAAGCTCCTCCTGGGTCAGGTTATGCCGGGCTCTGAGTTCCTTGATTCTGGTCTTCATGGGAAATTATTCTCCTCTTCTGTTATAGTAGGAATAAAATGATAGATAGATTAGTATTAATACACATGCAGAGTAGAGAAGAATATCTCCTGCCGTATTCATCACTTGGTTTTTAGTCAAAGTTTTCAAAATCAGACCAAGAATCGCTGCAGTGATTGAGTAAACCTGAT
>CBFCYF010000046.1:0-13735 GCA_965602195.1 uncultured archaeon
ACCTTCTCTCGCTTGATCATCCGCTCACAATCCACGATTCCATCGGATTTAGGGGAGAGCAATCTATGCAGGAATACCGCCTCCCTGGAAAATTCACCATAATCCAGATCCGTCTCTTTTATGACCGGAAGCATACCAAATCTCTCCAGGAATTCCTCCCGGGTTATGAACATATTCCTGTTGTGTATACACCCCTCAATGTCCTTTATATATGCATGCATGTCCAGCCATAGATCCATTACCTCATACTTTATTGCCAGCTCCTCGATCCTGATATGATCCATATACTCGTGATACCTCAGGAAAAATGCGACACTCAGCGAAAACATATCCCTGTTATCCGATGATTTCATGGAATGAACCAGGATCTCCTCCAGAGACAGATCTCTCCTAGGTTCGTAGTAATAGTTTTCACCTGGAGTGTGTCCCATCCCATAGTCAAGAAATCTTGAGAAGGACGTTAATGTAAAGGCATCAGTGTCTAATTCCTTATCTGATCTCAGAAGCCTTTCCTCGCCAGATGACCAGATCTCAAAAACATCCTTACCAGACCTACCTGAAGCCATATACTCCAGGAAATGGATCAGGGTTTTATTATTCCTATCAATCCTGAAGCTCCCGGAAGGTGATACCTCAAACATGGGCTCTATTTCACTGAGATATCTGCGGGTTCTTCTCTCATCAACCCCAATGTATGTGGATACACCCTGAATGCTTCTCCAACCTAATAGTGAGATCAGCAGGGACATCCTCTTTCCAACAAGATAATCTAATCTGAACTCAGATGATCTCATATCCTTAAGTAGATCAACAGCATATCCCTGCCCAAGATAAATGACGTTTCCTTTCCGCCTTATCCAGGACAGCATGCTCAGTTTTTTAAGTGACCTGTTTAGGGCTATATCAGATCTGGTTAATTTCTTTTTGATATCCTCAATACCGACTTTCTTCTCATCTAGGACTATCCCAAGAATCCCGATGTCAGTATTATTAAGAAGAATGCGCCCCCCCATGTCTTCCTCATTGGAGGGTGAGATAGAACGCCTACCCTCTATTACCTGGGATTTGACGATATTCCAGTCTAATGGGTTATCCATCATTAGTATATTCGTTAATCTCATTAATTAGTCTTATTGTTTTTTTTTAAGAGATCGATCACTCAATATCCCCTTCCCTGAAGGCCTGCACCCCATATCTATAGATCTTGGTATCCCCATCTTTCCAGCAGTCCTTGGGGAGCCATGCCTTCTGACAGAGGTTTTCCAGGAATGATACCTTATCTGGAATCTGCTCCCATACCTGGGGGAGATAGGTAGCCCCCCCAGTTTCCTGCTCAATTATTATTCCATCTCTCCCTGCTTCTATCTGCTCCAGGTATTCACCGGGGCTATCGGCTTTAATCAGAGAAGGTGCGGATAGAACGGAAACCTCGATCTCGATTTTATCCAGTTCATCGGCTTTAACCGGAGGAAACCTGGGATCTTTCGTGGCCGCACTTATGGCATTACCTCTGACACTAAGATACAGCGGCTCAACTGCCCGGATATGCCCGATACACCCCCTGAGCATGCCGCCCTTCTCCAGGGTAACAAATGCTCCCCGCTTCTTCCTTAACTTTGGATTATCCGTCTCTACCTCCAGCGTTTTACCCTCCTTCACATACAACTCAATCGTATCTCTCGCCAGATCCAGTAGAAATTTCTGCTCCTCCCTGCCCAGTTCTCCGTTTGGGTTTGGATTTCCGCTTTTATTCTGATAGAATGCGATGGCTGCATAGCCCACAACCCCCGATTTGTCTCCGGTAATGTCTCCGGAATTCTCATATTTCAGGGGTTCCGCAGACAGATTCATCTTCTGAGCGATCTTTATGGCTATCAGGACGGGTTCGGATCCGCACATCTCACATTCCCTCGCCCTCCCGTAATCCAGGGAGGTTATGGCGTCAATTGAGTCTGTATCGAGTCTGACGGCGGAGTCATAGGGATGGTAATGCGAGAGGTCGGTGCTAACCACTAGTAGAGTGGAGTCATCCAGATAATCTATTAAAAAATCGGCTGCTTCCTCTCTCTGTGCCTCAGATAATCTCCCGACCACTATTGGTATTATCTCAAAGTCTCTAAGAACCATCTGAAGGAACGGGATCTCTATCTCTACGGAGTGCTCCATGGAATGTACATCCTCTATTGAGTTGATGAGATCGGATTTCTGGATCATCTCCTTTGCCAGGGGGGAGACCTCCACCTCTCCGAGGGGTGTTTTATAGTGGGTGTAGTTGCCGATGGATAAGCCTAATAGGGGGTGGCGGTGGCTTGGGCCCATGATGATAACTTTTTTGTAATCTGCATCCTCCACCTGCTTGAAGCTGACTGCTGCCACCTGCCCTGAATATAAGTAACCTGCGTGGGGCGCGATGAGCACCCTGATCCTGCCAAGATCCTTTTTCCCGGTTTTTCCAAGAAAGTTGTCGAGCATCGACTCAAGCTCCCTTTTACTGCCAGGATACCAGGATCCTGCGATCATGGATTCCCTCACCCTCTTAATTTCCTCCATCTTAACATCACCCCTATCCTCCCCGCCTACAGACCCGTTTTACGCAACATATTATTAATAATAAAGGCAACGTTAATATGATGGTTCCGTAATCTTTTTTTTAATCCTTGATAAATTAGCGGAATTATCCGGTATATTCCAACAAATAAACGTTGTCTTAATGGGTTTTCAGATACAACAGTCAAGAGGAGTCTAACCTGCGCCTCCTCCTCCACCGCCAAAGCCTCCGCTTCCGGATGTTTGATGAGGAGCCTGCGAAAGAAGAGGAGAATATTGAGGATGTTAGTGGGAAGTAGAATCAAACCTTAATCTACTGGATCCAGGTCCCAGATACTGGCCGGCTCATCGTCCTCTGTGGGATATTCTTTTATACGCCATTTATTAAACGCACTCATCAGTTCTCTCTTCTCCCCGTCATTTGCTGAGAGGCGATCTATGGAAGGCTTGATCATTTGCTTTGCTTCCCCCCCGGTCATCCCGGCATCCAGTAAATTCTCATATAATCGCTTCAGAAACATCAGCCTCTGACTCATAGTCATCTCCATTTTTTTGAGGGATTATTGATTTATTATTAGGGAAACCTGGCATTTAGCGTGTGTTTGTTATTTTCATATACGTCTATTTACTGTGGCTCTAATTTTAACTTCTATTTACTTAATATATCTTTAATATGCGGGCTTAATATATTTTTTGATTATGTAGGTGATGGATATGGCTGAAATATACTATGATAAGGACTGTGATCTTAGGGTATTGGATGGGCGGACTGTGGCGGTTATAGGTTATGGAAATCAGGGCTCCGCCCAGGCGCAGAACATGAGGGACTCCGGTTTGCGTGTTATCATCGGAAGTGTCAGGGATGCCAGCTGGGATAATGCGAAGGAGGCGGGTTTTGAGGTGTATCCGATTGCGGAAGCTGCAAAAAAAGCAGATGTGATACATATACTGATCCCGGATGAGATTCAGGCAGAGGTTTACGAGCGGGATATAGCTCCGAATCTGGATGCGGGAAACGCCCTTATGTTCTCCCATGGCTTCAACATAAGATTTAATTGTATAAAGCCTCCGGAGTTTGTGGATGTGATTATGGTGGCTCCGAAGGGGCCGGGTATATTAGTGAGGCAGACTTATCTGGATGGATTCGGCACCCCCTCATTGATTGCTGTAGAGCAGGATTATACGGGGAAGGCGAAGCAGACTGTATTGGCTCTTGCAGGGGCCATAGGGTCAGGGAGAGCAGGGATTCTGGAAACCTCCTTCACAGAGGAAACGGAAACAGACCTCTTCGGGGAGCAGGTGGATCTTTGCGGGGGGGTGACGGAGTTGATTAAGGCATCATTTGATACACTGGTTGAGGCCGGCTACCAGCCTGAGCTGGCGTATTTCGAGACCCTGCATGAGTTGAAATTAATCACCGACTTAATTCAGGTGGGAGGGCTTGAGTATATGTGGCGATGCGTCTCCAATACCGCAGAATACGGGGGGCGGACGAGAGGTAAATTCATCATCGACGATAGGGTAAGGGGGAATATGAAACAAATCCTTGCGGATATCAAAACAGATAAATTCGCATACGAGTGGATCGACGAATACAACAGCGGACTACCCAACATGAAGAGGATGAGGGAGGAGGACTCAGAGCTGTTAATAGAGAGGGTGGGGGCTGAACTGAGAAAGCTTTTTAAGAGAAAACATTAGGGGTCTTAGGAGGCACTTGACCCATTTTTATGCATAGGAGGGCATACCGGCCAGTCTAGTGCCTCCCTTAACATTTTTAGCTCCATCAGGTAATTCTATGCTCATTTCTTTACCATGATCATGGAAATTCAATACCATATCCATGACTATCAATATTCCTTCACCTCTCAGCTCAGCACTGGCTTTCGTTTTCCTCAGAAGAAGATCATCCTGGGATATCCACATCCTAACATCAAAGTTTTCAACGGGTGTGCTTCGCAGATCTTCAACGTTTACTATGCCCATAATCTCCATCTGACCCCATAAATCCAGCAGTTTCTCCGGATCAGGTCGTGCCTTAAGGATATAGCAGTTAACTCCACCTATGGTCTCCTCCCCAGCATATTCAGTTACCGTATTATCCAGCAATTCCAGCTCTGTGGCCAGGTAGTTATAGCGTTCCAGTAGCCCGGGATTTCCCCCACCTATCATCCAATCTCTGTTATCGATTTTCACATACTCTACATCATCAATGATGTAGGTCTCTTCCACCGTCAAGTCTCCCATAATGGTCTTCATCATGATGTGGCCCCTTCTATTGTGGATGTCTATCTCCCCCTCCCTTTCCTCAATAAGCCTCATATCTCCCATGCCCCGGATATCACCCGGAGTTCCTCTGAAGGTTATCCCCAGGGTACCATCGAAGGCGTAACTTCCGACATCCTCCATGGCATCAACGGCTTGGCTCCCTACCTCAGCGGAAGATATTTCCTCCTCCATAATGCATCCGGTAGATAGCAGGACAGATATAATCGAAAGAAGAAAAAATGATTTTTTGTTGTATACGAAGGTATATAAGTTAAAAAATGCGAAGCAATTTTTTTTATCCATATAATACAATTCACCCTTCTGCCATAAATTCTTATTGCCTAATCTCTGATCTCGCCAGTGAATATCTCTTCGGCGGGTCCTGTTAGGGATACCCCGGATAGCACCCCCCCCATAGATTCCACCTCTATTGTGACATCCCCTCCCCTAGTATGGAACATAATATCCTTTTCAGGGTCTGCGAGTTTATTTAGAACAGCCGCAACTGCAGAAGCACAGACTCCTGTCCCGCAGGAGAGGGTTTCATCCTCCACCCCACGCTCATAGCTTCTGATACTGAATTCATCCACTCCAACTTTCTCCACGAAGTGGACATTTACTCCCTGGGGGAAGAGACCTGTATGAAATCGTATTTTTTCTCCCGCATGTAACACATCCACAGCACCTATATCATCTATGAAGAGAACCGCATGAGGGTTTCCCATCCCCACCGCAGTTATCCTGAATGAATCCCCATTGATTGAGATATCCTCATCGATAAGCGATGAGTCGGGGTTTCCGGAAACAGGTATATTCTCTCTCTTCAATCTGGGCTTTCCCATATCCACCCTCACCTGTTTCACCTTTCCTTCATCGATAAGCAACTCAGAAAGCACCACTCCCGCAGGGGTCTCTATCTCCATCCTCTGCTTTTTTATTATACCCCGCTCATACACGTACTTGGCAAAACATCTTACGCCATTACCGCACATCTCAGCCCTTGAGCCGTCGGGATTGTAGAAGCAGAATTTCACATCACATTTAGCTGATTTCTGGACAAAGATAACGCCATCAGAGCCTACGCCGAAATGTCTGTCAGATATTTTTCTGACAAACTCCTCCTTCATGTCTCCGGGAATCATAACTCTCTGAAACTCATCTATGAGGATGAAATCATTCCCTGTCCCGTGCATCTTTGTGAAAGAAACTTTCATAGTTTATTTTTATACATCACCTTTAAAGTAATCTCTGATTATCTTTAATGCACAGTAATCCCCACACATGGTGCACACTCCCTCATCCCTTAATCCAGGGTATTCCTCTTTCACACTTTTATCAATACATAACTCAAACATCGTGTTCCAGTCGAGATTCTTTCTGGCTCTGGATAGGTCGTCATCTCTTTTCGTGTCTTTCATCCTTATGATGTCTGCTGCGTGAGCTGCTATCTTGGAGGCTATAACTCCCCGCTTAACGTGCTCTGTATCTGGAAGCCCCAGATGCTCAGATGGTGTCACATAGCATAGGAAATCAGCCCCGTACATGGCAGCGATCGCACCCCCTATGGCCCCGGATATGTGATCATATCCGAGGGCGATGTCGGTGACAAGTGGTCCGAGAACATAAAATGGTGCATTATCGCAGATTTTTTTCTCCAGCCTCATATTCATCTGGATCTGATCTAAGGGCACGTGACCGGGTCCCTCGATTATCACCTGAACCTTTTCTTTCCTTGCCATACCGGTTAATTTCCCGAGATTTAATAATTCCTGGATCTGAGCCTTGTCGGATGCGTCATGGATGCATGCCGGTCTCAGGGCATCCCCCAGTGAGATTGTTGCATCATATTCTTTACATATATCTAAAATACTTTCAAAATTTTCATATAGTGGATTCTCTCCCTCATTTTTTATCATCCATGCGGCGATGAAACTACCTCCCCTGCTTGTTATGGGAATAATCCTCTCATTTAGGTATTTGAGGGTATCTCGGGTGATGCCGCAGTGTAGTGTGAGAAAATCCACTCCATCTCGGCAGTGTTTCTCGATGACTTTTAGGATGGAATCTTCGGTCATATCGGTTTTTTTCTCTATGAATGCCTGATAGATGGGGACGGTTCCCAGTGGGACGCAGGTATTTTTCAGAATCTGTTTTCTTATCTCATCGAGGTCGCCTCCAACACTCAGATCCATTAATGTGTCGGTGCCACATTCAACGGCTACCTTGCATTTCCCAAGCTCATCTTCAAGACTCAACATTTGGGGGCTGGTCCCTACGTTGGCATTAACTTTAACCTTGGTTCCTTCACCGATCGAAAGAGGCCTGATATCTCTTCCTGAGTTTTTCACAAGGACCACTGAGCCTCTCTCAACTCTTTTTTCCAGTTTTTCCTTGGGGATGCCCTCAATTTCAGCTATCTCTTCCATTATCTCCCATAGATATTGTAACTGAAATTCTAAAAAACAGAATTTAATGGTTCCATCTAGATTATTTAACATGATACTTAAAGGCAGAGCCCATAGGTTCGGCGACGACATAAACACTGATTTGATAATCTCCGGGAGATATAAGTTCAGGACTCTGGATGACAGGGAGTTGGCAAGGCATGTGATGGAGGATGTTGATCCAGGGTTCTATAAGAAAGTCAGGGAGGGTGATTTTATCGTCGCCGGAAAGAACTTCGGCTGCGGCTCATCCAGGGAGCAGGCTCCGCTGGCAATAAAACACGCTGGGATTTCGGCGGTTATTGCTAAATCTTTTGCGAGGATCTTCTATAGGAACTCGATTAATATAGGGTTGCCGGCTCTGGAATGTGGGGGAAGTGATAGTATAGGTGAGGGGGATGAGCTTGAGGTTGATGTGGGCGGGGGTTTAATCAAGGATAGAACATCTTCCTGTGAGTTAACAGTAAATAAATTACCGGATGTGATGATCAGGATACTGGATGATGGCGGGCTGGTATCTCATTTCAGAAAGCACGGCGGGTTTGAATTATAGCTGCTTTTAGTGATACTGAGTTACGCAAAGGATCTATACGGCGATTACGTAGGGTTATATTACGGATAAAACTCAGAAACATGTGAATCTCATTTCAGGAGATATTGTGGCTTTAAGATCTAGGGCGGAAGCGTCCATTGAATTTTTTTTCCAGGGATTTCAGGATGGATGACTCATATCTCTCAAGTAGTTCCTCTCTTTTGACGTCCTCCAGATGATGGATGTGGTCTTTTTTCAGGTTCATAATCCTGCATCTGTCTGTGATCGATTCCTTCAGGTATTCAGAGATTTTTTCTCCGGCCAGGATGTGGGGGAGGATTACGTAATCTGCTCCGACATCATACAACTCCAGGGCCTGATCCAGGTGGTTTGCGGCTATGAATATGGAGGCTGATGGATTAAGTTTCTTGGTTTGCTGGATGAGGAGGAGGTTGTCTTCCTGGTTGGGGATGGTGGATATCACTATATCGGCGTCTTTTAGGTTGATTCTCTCAAGTATTTCCATATCCCCGATATCCCCGTAGATGCAGGGTATCCTCCTATCAATTAATAATCTGATGATGTCTGGGTTCAGGTCAACCACCAGGAAATCCTTTTTTAGCGCCCTAAGAGTTTGCACGATGGAGTTACCCATCCGGTGGCAGCCGCAGACAACTATATGCTTCTTTGATTTGAGAGGTATCTCCTCCAGTTCTTTTCCGTTGGAAATGCTTCCGAAGATCCTCAGGGCCGGAAGAAATATTTTGTAGAGTTGTCCTCCGTTGATTATGAAATATGAGCTGCCAGTTATGGTCACCACAGCTATGAATACTACCAGAGAAAATATTTCATTTGATATGTGTCCAAGGCTGGAACCTACACTCACAAGTATCAGGGAGAACTCGCTGATCTGAGCGAGTGAGAGGGCGGTGAGGAAGGAGGTTCTTTTGCCGTAGCCAAATAAAGTGGATATAACAATCATTATCAGGGTGTTGCCTATCAGAACAAAAAGTGATAGGATTATGGCTGGCGTCAAAAGATCCAGGGTAAGAGGTAGCTTCAGAGGGATAGTTAGGTCACTCAAAGCAACAGGTAATAGATCACCTAAAGCAAGAGGTAAGTCACCTAAAGGCAGCGTGATTAACATTGCGGTGGTGAGCGGTACCTGCAGGCCAAGGGATACGAAGAATATGGTGGAAAAGAAGTCTCTCAGCGATCTTATTCTTCCGATGATCTCAAGGTTGTAGGGGAATGTAGCTAGGCTGACTCCCGCCAGGAAGGCTCCGATTTCCACGGACTCAAAGCCTATGTGGAATGCGAAGGCTGTGAACACGAAACACCATGATAGGGCGGACAGGAATAGTAACTCGGGGGATCTGGCAACAGTTTTCAGTATTGGAGGAATCAGAAAGCCTCCGAATACTATTGCGATGCAAACCAGACCGAAGCCCCTTAGGATTGGCTCAGCTATGGTTGTTATACTCAGACCTCCCTTGGTTGTTATTACGGTGATAACCATTATTGTGACCACGTCCTGAACCAATAGTGTTCCGAGGACTATTTTTCCGTGTAGGGTGTCCAGTTCGTTTTGGTCGGATAGTAGTTTAATGACCACCATGGTACTGCTGATGGTTAAGGCGAATGCTATGTAGAAGGAGCTGATGTCGTCGAAGCCTAGAAATTTTGTAAGTAGATATCCGAATATGAATGTGATTATGATCTGACCTAAGCCGCATCCCAGTGAAACCTTCCCCACATCCTTCAGTCTCCTCATATCAAGCTCTAAGCCGACCATAAACAGGAGGGATGCTATCCCCAGGTGAGCCAGGGTTGTTATTGCTTCGTGCTCATGTACTATGCCCAGAACATAAGGTCCTATGATGATTCCTGCCAGAACATAGGCTAGGATGAGTGGTTGTCTGAGATATCTGGCTATGAATGCAAGGAGGGTTGCTGCAAGTAGCATGTAACCAATATCTAACATTAAATCAAAGCTCTCTACGGCCATTTTCGTGAGTATCATGTAATAAGGTAAGTGCCTTTTTTATACTTTGCGGTTTGGTTTCATTACATGCGGGTTTGCTTTGGAGGCATAAGAATCAGGCTTTTTATTTGTAGAGTATCTAATTATTTAGTATGGTAGATGTAAAGGAGTTGGTTGAGGCTCTTCATTATATTAAGAAGTTCAGGGATCATAGGTTTATAGTGAAATTTGGCGGGGAGATTGTGTTGGATGAGAGGGTTCTTGAGACAATTGCCTTGGATTTAATTTCATTGAGGGATGTGGGCATTCATCTTGTTGTTATACATGGTGCAGGTAGTCAGATTTCTTCTGCAATGGAGAGGTTCGGTTTAAAGCCGGCTTTTGTCCGGGGGGAGCGGGTGACGGACAGGGAGGCCTTGGATCTTGTGATCGGGTGTCTGCATTACGCAAATAATAAGATAGTCGGGATGATAAATCGTGATGCTACATTGGCTGTTGGGTTAGGTGGGACTCTGTTTAAAGCGGAAAGGAAGAAGGATTTGGAGTATGTTGGGTCGGTGACCTCAGTAAATTCCAAGGTAGTATCTGATTTAATCGATATGGGGCATATACCTGTGGTGTCTCCGATCGGTACGGATCATGCGGGTAATTCATTGAATATTAATGCGGATGTGGCAGCTGGGGAGCTTGCAAAAGCAGTTGGTGCGACGAAGATGATAATTTTGACTAACGTGGAGGGTGTCCTTGATAAGGGGGGTAATCTTATCCGGAGGCTGGATGTTTCAGAGGCCAGGAAGCTCATAGTGGATGAGTCGGTAACCGGGGGTATGATCCCTAAGTTGGAGTCCGGCATCAAGGCGCTTCTTGAGGGTGGGGTTGAGCGTGTGCATATCATAAAGGCCGGGGAACATGCGATCCTAGGGGAGCTGCTTACTGAGGAAGGAACAGGCACTATGATAACCAGATGATTTAAATTAAAGATATATATTATTAGGGAGTGTACTCTTTCCACTCGTTTATCGGATAAAAAAAATTGCTTCGCAATTTTTAACTTGTATACTTTCGTATACAATAAAAACAGGATGCATAGATTTTTTGAAAGGATTAATTAAGATTTGAGTTTAATAAAGTGGTTCTTCTCTAACTTTAGGGTAGAATTCCAGCGAAGCATATCGCTTTTGTCGGGAATTGATTTGTTATCTTAAACCGAAATGACGTAATGAAAAATCCTTTGGGTTTTTCATTTATGAGAATTCCTTTAGAATTCACATATTCTTCGGAACGTGATTTATTACGAATGTTCTCATTCACAATATGAGGTTTCTGCAGGCTTCCCACACTCTTCCTTACCCCTAGATGTTAAAACGAAATGTGAAATCAAAGATTTCTCATTTATGAGAAACCCTCGGGTTTCACAAAGACTTTTCACTATGTGCTGAGATAGGGAACCGGGACATCAGAGATTTATGTTATTCGGATATTGCCACGGCCAAAGAAGATCTTACAATATGTGAGAGGACATGGGGTCGGGAACAGAAAGGGTGGTGTTATTCAGATATTGCTTATCTGAGGGGAGACTCTCCAATATGTGACAGGATACATGATCGGAAGATAAGAGACAGTTGCCGTATCTGGATTTCGAAGACGAGGACACGCTCATAATAAAAATCCAAGACTAGAGTGACAAGAGATGTGTGTTATCGTGCGGTTTCCGGGAAAAATCACTGCATCAAGATCATGTTTTTTAGGTTTGTCTTCCCAAGGGTTATCATAGAAAACCATATAAGAACCATATAAGAATCATGGAATGTTATATAGTTTAATGAGCATAACATATAAAAAAACACGTTTTTTATAATAACCAAAATAGATATAATGGATAAGTCAGATTTTGACAACCCTAATGGAGAATTCAAAGTTAGTGAAAAAGGAGACCTAGTATTCATCCCGAATTTCATATCCTCTGATTTAGATGGAAGGTATGACAGTAAAGTTATTTCTTTGTTATCAAAAGCCGACTTAAAATTAGGGGAACTCAATGGTTGTGGTAAGAACGACCCCAATATCCAATTTTTAGTCGCGCCCTACATTAGGTTGGAGGCGGTATATAGCTCGCAAATAGAGGGGACGGAAACCTCAATATCTGAAGTTTATCAATTTGAGGCGGAGGAGGATATATCCACGTCCTCAGAGCAGATAGATGTAATGAATTATGTTGATGCTATGACACATGGGTTTCGGGTACTATCATCTGGGGATAAAATATCTTTAAACTTCGTACAAGAACTGCATAGGAGACTATTGAAGAACAGTACCAGTATTCGTGGAAAACCGGGTGTGGTAAGAGAAGGTCAAAATTGGATCGCACCGTTAAATGCACCAATAGAACTTGCAACTTATGTTCCACCTGATCCAAATTCCTTGAATGGGTTACTTCAGGATTGGATCTCTTTTGTTGGTGCGGATCTTGATATTCCTGTCCTGCTTCAAACTGCTTTAATGCATTATCAACTTGAGGCAATACATCCTTTTCAGGATGGAAACGGGAGAATCGGGAGATTATTATTATCTCTATTCTTGAACGATAAGGGGTGCCTGCAACACCCGATTCTGTTTCTTAGTTTTTATTTTCAACAGAATAAGGCAGAATATTATGGGAGACTGCTTAGGGTTAGTCAGAGTAGTGATTGGGAGGGGTGGTTTAAGTTTTTCTTGAAGGGGGTTATCCAACAAGCAGATAATTCAATAAAACTGTCTGGGAAAATAAACAGCTTATATGATGGATATCAGGAAAAAATATTGAGTAAGAAAGTAACCGCATCAACAATAAAATTAATTGATTTTCTGTTCAGGAACAATCCGGTGGTCTATATGTCCCAGATAAGCAGAGTTTTGGATGTACATCCTTCTACTGCAAAAAAAGCGATTAGTATTCTTGAGAGGGAAAATATCCTTAAAGAATCAAAAATTAAGAAACCAAAAATTTACTATGCACCGGAGATACTGGAGTTGTTAAATAACCCTTACTGATTATTGTGGCGCTATATTCATCAACCGACGTTTGGGCGGAATCGGTTATTGAATCTGAACAAGGCGGTATATGGCCGACGGTAGATCTATGGCAACCTCCGGCAGACTCTTCGTCTCTCCAGGGTGCGATGAACATGGCTTATGACTCCGCTCCTTTCGGTCGCTACGCCCTGCGGGAAATTTGCTCACGTTTCACTTCGCAAACTTCTCATAATCCCCTACATTAGATGAAGGGTTCTGTTGCCGTCAACTGATTTTTTTCTGTTGCTTCCTCCGACTTCAAACTTCTTCTCCGTTGTTTACCCGCTAGGGTTAGGCTCAACATACTCTTGATCCGCTGGCATCCGGCGCTGTGCGTTGGGGGGGTTGGGGATGGGGGATCTGGGGAGATGGAACGTGGATGAATGGAGGGAAATAGACTGTTGGGCCGGAGAAAATCGCCTCCAGATAAACCCAGGGATCATGATGATAAGAGATGTGTGTTATCGTGCGGTTTCCGGGAAAACGCACCGCATCAAGATCATGTTTTTTAGGTTTGTCTTCCCATGGGTTATCATAGAAAACAGGTTAAATAAAAGTTCGTATAAAATACTCTTTAGGGGTTTTATGCGAATAAATGTTCGTATAAAAACTAGTTAGCAGAAATTCGGGGGCTCGCCGGTTGAAAAGAAAATTTATTAAAGGTTTAAACTTACTATAATTTATGATGAAAACAAAATTTTTATTATTAGGAATTTTGATATTAGCAATCGTTGGTATTATTCTTATTAGTGGATGTATTCAAGAAATCGAAGAATATCAACTACCTGTAGCTCAACCTAACCAGACAGAGTTAACAGCTCAAGAAAAATGTGAAAAGAGTGGAGGAAAATGGGTTGAACTTTGCCCAAACTGCATTGGCTGTGAATGTATAGATGTCTGCGATTGCAT
>CBFCYF010000047.1:0-13711 GCA_965602195.1 uncultured archaeon
CAGAATACCCTGATATGGGTGATGAGGAGCTATCTATAAACACAAAATACATCCTCGGCTATGGCATACTGAATCCACTGCTCGATGATGATGATGTGGAGGAGATTCTCATCAATAGTTATGACAAACCCGTCTTCATCCTACACAGAAAAATAGGGAAATGCAGAACCAACATCGGGTGTAGTAAGGAGGAAGTAGACGGTCTTATCAGAAAGATTAAGGTGTTCTCAGGTGAAACCAATGATAAGATGATAACCAACGTCATGCTCCCCCCCATCACCCGGATAAATATCGCACTTCCCCCGGCTTCTTCTGAGAAACCGGTCATCTCCATGAAGAAATTTTTACGAAATCAGCCCTCCATAACGGAATTAATTAGAAATGGGACCCTGTCTGTAAATGCTGCCACATTTCTCTGGATGTGTGTTGATGACTGGGGGGTTGAATCACGTAATATACTGATTACGGGAGGAACCTCCTCAGGCAAGACAACCCTACTAAATGCATTACTGGCTTTCTGCAGGGAATCGGAGAGAATCGTTTCTATTGAAGACACATTAGAGCTGGATTTGAGCTACCTAGATGAGTGGATTAAGATGAAAACAACGGAGGAGATAGATTTGGATTGCCTGATCAAAAACAGCCTCAGACAGAATCCGGACAGGATAATAGTCGGGGAGGTGAGGGGGAAGGAGGCATATTCCCTGGTTGCGGCGATGAACACTGGGAGAGCGGGGGGTGGAACCATTCACGGGAATAGTGCCAGAGAGATAATATTGAGGATGAAATCCCCTCCAATGAATGTCCCATTAGATATGTTAAGTGTAATCGACCTAATTGTAGTGCTTAGAAGGTACAGGGAAGGGAATAAGACCATAAGAAAGGTCATCGGGATACATGAGGTCGGGAACGTAGTCGGTGATGTCCTAGAACTGGGTGAGGTCTATAAATATGACCCAAAGGCCAAAAAGACCCAATTCAGTTACTTTCCGGTGACCATAATGAGAAAGATAAGAGAAAATACAGGTCTCACGGAGAAAGAAATCCTAAAGGAATTTTCACGTAGGATGAGGATTCTCAAACACCTAGCAGATACGAACGTCACAAACCAAGTGGATTTTGTGGATGTGATAAGATCCTACCATAGTAATAAAGAGACGGTTTTGAAGAAAATCCACAAACGAAAGAAGAGCAGAGAAGGTAGGAACTAATAAAGAATTTCCTTTCTCTGTGCCATTCGATATCCGCAAATAACTAAATTATGCTTTGAAATAGCGTTGTTGAGCCCTGTATCTCCCGTATCCACAAGTAGATAGGGGGTATTAACAAGCTTGTGGGGGGTGGCGATTATGATGATATTATCAACCCCCACTAAAGTTATAACATCAGAGCTTATCTGCTGATTCCCTCTCCCGAAGATAAAGCCTTGGGCTCCTATGGGGCTGATAACGATCTTCGCCCCACCATACCTTCCCACTGACTCAAGAATCTCTCTCTCTGAGACATCCTTGGCTATTAATCTTCCGTTCTTGATCAAATCCACACCCAACAGGGTTTTATCAATCCCGAAAAAATCAGCGATCTTCTTTGTCGTCGACCCAGCGCCCAGAATATACAGGGAGCCATCCCTCATGAACTCAACACAAAATCTTGCGATATTCTCCTTCGACCTCTCATCGCTTTCCTCATGAAAAACCGACTTCCGACCCTGAATGAGGACCGGTTTATAGGGTATCCTCGCATAACCGAAGACTTTCACATCCAAAACATTTCCCCTGTATTTCTCCTCATCCACGTCCACTATCTCAGCCTCCGTGATATTAACGTCGTTTCTTAGAAAATCAGCCACAACACTTGCAGCAGAAGCAGGGTTTATGGCAAAGACCGCCGAGTGCATCTTAACTCCAGCTGGAATACCAAGCAGGGGTATTTCATCCCCCACCACAGAATAGATATCCCTGGCGGTTCCGTCACCACCGCAGAACAGAATCAACTCCACCTTCTCTTCCAGGAAAATCTTGCATGCCTTTCTAGTGTCCTCTGATGTTGTCCTCTTCCGGCTGGATGCGTGATAAACAATCCTATAGTCTTGAACTCCCAGCCCCCTAAGCAGATCTTCTCCCATGGAACCTGCGCAACAGATAATAAAGAATTCATCATTCACGAGAGTCTCAAGGGCCCCCCTCGCCTTATTCTCTGCTATGGGCTTTGCGCCTCTTTCGATAGCCTCATCCACCAGATTATCGGTGCCCTTCAAACCCACTGAGCCCCCCATACCCGCAATCGGGTTTATTAAAAAGCCGATCTTTTTCACTTCAACAAGAAAATTCATGAATCAACAAGAGTTTTTATTCATACCACTTGAGGCTTTCTGCTGTGTAGTTGATGAAGCCTATGAAAAATTCCTTGGTGTCTTTATCCATCCCTGTTTTATTTATCAGACCGGTCGCCTTCCGGGCATGTTCTGTGGATATCTTCTTTGCCTGATTTAGCCCGTATCTCCTCAGAATCTCTTTTGCGTCGGCTATGTCCTCCTCCTTGATTCCTTCACCCCCCAACACCCACCTCAATTTCCTCACATCATCCGCCGGAGCACTCTGAAGTGCACAGACAACATGCAAAGGCTTCTTCCCAGATAGTATATCCCCTGTGGGTGGCCTCCCATATTCCTCCTCCGTGGCAAAGGTTCCGATGATATCATCCTGAATGTCGAATGCGTACCCTATATTGGAGGCAATCTCCCTGAGAATCCTGTTCTCATTCTCCCCTGCCCCCGCCAGTATCGCACCAGTTAACATGGTTGTTCTGAACAGTGATGCTGCCCTCTTAGAAGCCATCCGATACCACTGCTCAACATCCGGTTCCTTATGCTCAAATAAAAGATCAAGAATCTGGCTCTCGTTCACAGCAGAGTAATCAGAATTTATTAAAGAAATCACCTCATTGACCCGGTCTCTGCTGAAGCCAGAATTCAACACGGTTTCAAGGGAAAGAGAATAGAGGATGTTCCCGGAAAACACAGAAACCCCCTCACCAAATCTCTCCGACGTCTCCCCGAATATTCTATGGAATGCCTTACCTCCCCGCCTAAGATCATCCATATCAACTAAATCGTCGTGAATCAGGATTCCGTGCCTATAGAGCTCTATACCCACACACGCCCCCAGAATTTTCTTATCTATATCCTGCCCATATCCTTTATAAACCAAAAGCGTACTACAGGACGCTAATCTTTTCCCCTTCCTCAGAACATAATCCCTCAGTGCCGCATAGATATCACCCATAAACCCATGATATCCCTCAGCTTCTCCGATCTTTTTCTTAAAGAACCCTCCAAGTTCATTTTCTATTTCTATTCCGTATTCGTCCAGGGTTTTATTGAAATCTCTCATTTAATCACCCGATTCACTCTGTTTTCGGATATTTATCTTTATGAATGAAACACAAAATCTGGGTAAATGGTTTAGTGTTGTTTGACATGAACCAGTATTCAGTTATACATCCAGAAGGTAGGGGGGCAGGGTATTGGGGCTCTCTATTATAAGATCACACCCCATTCCATGAAGTTCTTGCATTAAATCCTCCTTCTGTTCGCTGGTTAAAGCACCGCAGAGACATCCGATGGAAAAGAAATCAGCCCTTTGGGCGGCAGTGACATCGTCTATTGAGTCTCCTATATACACGGCATCACCATCCGAGAGATGGTGTTTCTCAAATACTCTTTTCCTACACTCCAGTAATTGATCCGGGTGGGGTTTTCCACGCAGGACATCCTCCGAAGAGACTATTAGATCGGGATCAAAGAATTCACTGAAGTTGTGCAATTTTAACGTGATCTCTATCTCGAACCTCTCCCTCCCAGAGGCTATTCCAAAGTAATGGTTATCCCTTAAAACCTTCAGGATATCTAAATTCACCAAGGGCTCCTCCTCTCTTATCAGGCCGTTGGATTTTACAAACCTCGCTTCTTCACCATATTTCTCCTTAAAGAATTCCTCCCCCAGATAGATCTCCTGAAATACCCTCTTGATCAGATCATTAAAGAGGAATTTTCTTGCTATATCAAGGTTTTCACCAAACATCTCCCTGAGTGTTTTTTCGGTACCTGTCGGGCCCCCCCCATTGATTTTTATCCTGTCTGTTATCTCTCTCAGGTCTAGATCCGGGACTCTGTCACCATACAAGCTGCCTAACTCATTCAATGCCTCCATCATCTCATCAAAATCTCCGGTTGATGGGCTCATATCAACTCTGGATTCATCCACCTCGCTGATAATCTTTGTGAGATAGCAGAGTACCGCAGAGTATGTTAACTCCCAGTCATTATTGAATTTGCCGGCTAATTTAAAGTATTGTGTGTCATAGACGCTCATAGGGTTTTTATCCAGATCAAGACCCATAAATCTGGAGAGATAATAGGATAGGGAATCCACTATCGCCCTTCGATATGAATTTCCCACATGAACGAGAACCCCGTCCATATCCCAGACCAAAACCTTGATATTCATTTGTGCTGTATAGGATTATAGATAGAATTGAGATTAATGGTTATTTAAATGTCTACCTCCCCGAAACCCTCTCACTCAACTCCTGGACAAGCACGTCTCTGTTTTGGAATGTAACCTCTATTATCTCCGTGTCCCTGCGTCCCCGAATTTTCTCGGTGAAGTCATCTCCCGCCAGCTTTATTGTGCCCAGAACCCTGCCCGCATCCAGCGCCCTTAGAACCGCGTCCCGGAATTTCCCGGAGAAAAGTTCCATCTTCCCCACCTCATCAATGATGATTACATCCTTATCCAGTGAATCAAGAATGCTTCCTACACCTAACTCCTCCAGATCAGAGATATTGACGAAGTATTTTCCCACCCTAAATACCCCCCCATGTTTTATGTGGGCGAGTAACCCCCCCCTTCCATCCAGAGTTAAAATCTTAAATCCCACCCTAACTCCCCTCTCCCGGATCTCCTTCGTGTAGAATCCCCCAACCGCAAGGTTTCTGATTCCCTCAGCTACCTTCATAATCAAGGTGGTCTTGCCGACCCCCGGCCTTCCGGTGAGCAGAATATTGATATCCCCTCTCATTCTTTTTTCAGAAGTCTATATATTATCTATGCCCGAGGAATCAATAAAGGTCAGCGTTGAAGGTAAAGAAATCATCATCGTCGGAACCGCCCACGTATCAAGAAACAGCGTTGAGTTGGTTAAAAAAACAATAGAGGAAGAAGCCCCTGATGCTGTTGCGGTGGAGTTATGTGAGCAGAGATATGATGCCTTAGTCAACAAGAAAAAATGGGATGAGACTGAGATCCATAAAGTGATAAAGGAAGGTAAAACCTATTTGTTTTTGATGCAGCTTCTTCTTGCGAATTTCCAGAGGAAGCTTGGGGATAAGGTCGGGGTGAAGCCCGGGTCAGAGATGATACAGGCAATAGATCTTGCAAAAGAAAAAAACATAACGGTGGGGTTGGTTGACAGAGACATAAAAATCACTCTAAGGCGGGCCTTTAATAAGATTTCTCTGAGGGAAAAACTTAAATTAGTCTACGGTTTTGTTTTGGGGGTCCTGGAGGAGGAGGAGATAAATGAGGAGTTAATAGAGACACTCAAGGAGAAAGATGTTTTGACGGAGATGATGGAGGAGTTGGGTAGAGAGATTCCCTCAATAAAAGAGGTCCTGGTAGATGAAAGAAACCGCTACATAGCAGATAAAATAGTTGGGTTGGAGGCAGAAAAAATTGTGGCGGTGGTGGGTGCAGGCCATATGCAGGGCATAAGAGGTTTGCTGAAATCCAATGATTTCTCCGAAAAAAAAGTGGATGAGGAACTACGTGAGTTGGAGGAAATTCCTGAAGGCAGAGGTAAACTAAAATACGTTGGATATCTGATTCCGCTTTTGATTATCGCAATAGTATTTTTTGGATTCACTTTGAAGGGTGATGCGTTTCTCTGGGAGTCTATTATGAAGTGGGTTCTTATAAATGGGAGCCTGGCTGCTCTGGGAACCGCTATTGCTTTAGGGCATCCGTTCTCGATAATAACGGCGTTTATTGCCGCCCCCATCACCTCCCTGAATCCGTTGCTTGCGGCAGGATGGTTTGCCGGTGCAGTTGAGGCAAAGATCAGGAAACCCACGGTGAAGGATTTTGAGGGCCTGATGAGGTTGAATTCCTTAAGAGACTACTTCGGGAATGGGGTTACGCGGATTCTACTGGTTATTGCGTTTGCAAACATAGGCAGTTCTCTGGGAACCTTCCTCGCAGGATTCTCTATATTCATGGATGTTTATGATGAAATCATGGAATTCCTAGTATCTTGGGTATAGCTTCCACAAACCCCGGGGGGGCCCAGCAGCAGTCTTTATCGCACTACCCTATCAGGCCTGCCTGCTTTAGACCTCCAAGCCAACTTAATTTTACAGCGGATGATACTCCAGCATCAACATTTCTGTGGAGAAGAGGGATATCAAAGCAAAAAAGATGCTGAACAATATCACAAAAAGAAAGACGCAGTGATGTGGTTTTAATTCTTTTCTAATCAAGATGAAGTACCACAAGGAGGTGGTAGATGAGAGATAGATCAAGACCGGAGGTAAAATCAGAATCAATACCCAAAGGTTTATAAACTCCAAGCCCGCCATAAATTTCGCCAGGAGAAGCAGCATAACTAAGAGGTTAAGCAGGGCTCCGGAGTAAAAAACACGATGGTTTAGGGGCAGTGTGTTCCCATGCAACGCGGAATATAAGAGATAGATTAAGTAAATTGTAGATAAAAGATAGATAAGTAATGTAGAAAGTGTTAGGAAACCCAAGGATAAATACAAGACGGGCATCACAAAATGGACTATTTCGTAGAGTATACTCCCAGAGTACAAAGTCCAATTGGAGAAACTGGCGAGAAAGATACCGATAATAAAGAGAAGGGATAGAAAAGCGAGGAGGAGTAGAGCAAAGAGTACTGCTAAGTAAAGAGCAGGGTTTCGATTTGCTGGTTTTTTAACAAAACTAAATGAAATCAAGGATATGGTGGATAAGAAATAAAGTAGGATTAAGAGAGAAAATATGGAGATAATCCCAAAAATTACTAAACCCCATCCTGTATCTATAATCTTCAGGAGGATCAGTAAAATGAGAACCAAGATCAGAGGAATAAAAAACAATATGCATCTTTTAGGGAATTTCTCTCCCGCCTCGTCTTTAAGCAGCAATTTATTGGATGCCAGGTAAACCCCCAGCAGTGAGGTGAAATTGGAGAGCCCCAGGATTATAAGGTGCAGGGGTTTGATTTCCTTCCCGAATATCACCCAGCCGGCTAAGAGACTTGCCAGACAGGAGAAACCCGCGAACAATAATAGCTCAAATAACGGAGAGGGTAATGCCAACCCCAGATCAGCGAAAATAACTGAGAGAGGAGGAGATGTGGAGACCCAGAGATCCTGCTTTAGGTTGTGGGACTCTGTGTTAATACTCAGGCGGGTATACTTCAAAACACCTGTTCTTTCATGGCCGCCAAAAAAAGAATCCAGTTCAGAAGAAATTTTATAGTCTGTTGATATGAAATACTCCGTCTCTGAATCCTGTTTAATGGGATCATATATCTGGGGGTGGACATAGCCATTAAAATAGATTGTTATGGGAACGACTTGTGAGCCGTATACGGAGGTCAGCTTCAAGGGATAATATATTTTATTCGTGGGGAATCTCACCCTCAGAGCGAGATCCTTTTTCTGACCGCCGAATTCCTCCGGGTTAGAAACCCAGGAGACAACAAAGGCATAATCCCCTCCAATATACCAATCAATTTCGTCCATCACAAACTGAGGCAACGTCAGGTTTTTTTCCGCCAGGTATCTCCTTAAGCCTTCCTTATGCCGGGCAGTGAGCAGTTCACTGGTAAGCCCCAGCTTGTTTATTCTGTGGTAGACCCTGACACCGTAATCCGGTTCATCAAGGTATAGCTCAAATCCTCCGCCGGCCTTCCTCTCGATACCGGTGTCATAACTCGGAGGTGCTTTATGTGCATGGAAGAATTCCCGTTTGATTAAATCAGGGTTGGTAATACAGGCAGGAAAAAAAGACCACAGCTGGCTTATGAGCGACCACCCCCCGACCTCCTTTATCTTACCCCCAAGCTTGTTTTTGATGTTATATCCCTCCATCTCGGGGAATTCAGAGGTTATGTCTATCTCGCACTTCTCAGGGTCTGCCGGCACCGGGAATATCCAGAGCATGCCCTCACCACCAGGAGTTACTTTGACTGAGATAAGCATATCCTCTATCCCATCCCGGTAATCAACCACAGAAACCTGAGAGTCCTCCCCGGAAAGCAGGGTGTCTCTTTCCACACCATACTCGTCATAAGTTAAAATCAATACAAACCCATCGCCCCAGGCGAGAGAAGATAGGGATATGAGAATTAAGAGCAGTAATGGTTTTTTGTCCATAATACCTATTTTTTCTTTTCTGATATATATAATTCCGGCTTTACACCTCCCATCACTAAATAAACTTCTTGAGTAATTTCAGAAGTCGTGGGTTCTTGATTGCCTTCTTCAATACTGGGCTATATTCCCCCTCAGATAGCTTAATCAGGTCATCGCCACTCCAAACCCCGGAAAGATAATCTATATCCTCGTCCCTGAGTTTATCTGCGAAATGACGAAGCCGCAGGATTTTCTCCAGCTTCCTGCCCTCCGACGACCACCACCTCGTTTCATAGTCTCCAAGCATACCTAAGTCCCCGGAATCTACGGCGTTTCCGGCAGCAACACCCGCCAGTTTTCCAGCCAACAAAACCTCATGTATTCCGCCACCGTGAATTGGATTAACCTGTCTTGCGGCATCGCCGACCACCATAAGATTATCTCTAACAAGCTCCCGTAGGAAACCACCCACAGGGACGCAGCCGACATTAACCTCCAGAAGGCTTCCCTTACTTAACCCGGTTCTTTCTGCAATAAATTTATCCAGATAATATTTCGCTGTTTTTTCCTCCCTCCCGGAGATGCCGATTCCGACATTAGCCCGATCATCATCCTTTGGGAAGATCCATACATAGCCTCCTGGAGCTATCCTGTTCCCCATAAAGATGTGAAGCACGTCCGGGTTTTCAATCTCTATCCCAGACATTTCATATTCAACACAGGAAGCTATATCCTCAAGGTCCAGGGTTGTATCAATTCCCGCCTGCTTAGCTATCTGGGATTCAACACCATCTGCGGCGACAATGATCTTCGCTCTGACCTCCTTCTCTTCCCCCTGATGTCTTATCTTAACGCCAACAATATCTTTGTTCTCCATTAACAAAGACGCCTCCGCATCTGCCAAGACCCGAGCCCCCTCTCTTGAGGCCTCCATGGCAAGGAATTTATCAAAGATTTTCCTCTCGATGATGTAACCTGAGATTCTATCATATTCTATCTTCACCTTGCTGCCACCCGGGGAATAGACTATGGAACCACGCATCTCCCTATTGATAAATCTCCTATCCACAGGAATCCCAAGGTCCTTAAATGCCCTTAAACCCAATCCCTCGCCGCATCTTTTAGGGGAACCTATCTCACGATGCTTGTCTAGGAGCAAAACATCTGCCTTCTCTGCCGCAAATCTTGCAGCTGTTGATCCAGCGGGGCCTGCACCTATAACGACCACATCATATTCATCCTCCATTTTACACCTCAATTAAGCCTGCAGGGCAGATGAGTTCACATCTCCTGCATTTAATGCATTTCTCAACTATTATCTCTGCCTCATTCCTAAATATTATGGCCCCGGAAGGGCATACTGCTACACAACCACCGCATCCGTAGCAATTTTTGATTTTCATTTCTCTTCCCTGCCTTTACCTAATATTGTATTTAATCATGAGGAGATAAAAGAGTTATTTGCTCCCCCCTCTTGACCCAGTCCTCAGGATCTGGTGAGCTAAAACGGCAGCCCCGCAGCCATTATCTATATTCACCACCGCCAGGGGGGTGCAGGAATTCAGCATAGTGAATAATGCGGTTTTCCCCCCCGCACCCACCCCATATCCCACAGATGAGGGAACCCCTACCACAGGAACATCCACCAACCCGGAAACCACGGAGGGAAGAGCCCCCTCCATCCCGGCTATTACTATCAGAACCGATGCCTTTTTCATCCCTTCTATGGCAGGGAAAAGCCTGTGAATGCCGGCAATTCCAACATCATATTCCCTTAACACCTCACATCCCAGCTCCTCGGCAAGGACCCGTGCCTCTTCAGCCACAGGTATATCCGATGTCCCTGCAGTAATAATGCCCACGGTCCCAATTTTTTTTATCCTATAATTTTTCCTCCGTATTACAAGCACCCTTCCCTTCTCAGTGTGATATGCGCTGAATTTCCGCGCGTCTATATGAGATAGGATATCTCTTGCAACATCACCATCAATTCTAGTTACTATAACCCTCCCAGAGTCCGCAAGGAATATCCGCACAGTCTCCCTTAAATCCTCTGCTGTCTTTCCAGACCCCAGAACTATCTCCGGAACCCCACATCTTTTCTCCCTGTAAAGATCATGTTTTATATGATGGCCCATTCTAACAGTAATATTTATAAGGTTGGAAAACTAATATTTAGTTATGACTAGAATTATCGGTGTTGTTTCGGGCAAGGGCGGGGTTGGTAAAACAACTCTGGTTAGTAATCTGGGTATCGCACTAGCGCAAGAGGGTGCCAAGGTTGCTATTATCGATGCGAATCTAAGTGGGGCGAACCTAGGCCTTCACTTCGGTCTGATATCTTATCCCACATCCATACATGATGTGATGAGGGAAAACGCGTTGTTGACAGATGCCACATATAAACACCCCTCAGGAGTTGATATAATACCTGCTTCCCTATCCATGGATGATCTGGATGTTGAACCCAGGAATCTGAAAAGCCAGGTCCTTGAACATCTCGGGGATAAGGACTTTGTCTTGGTTGACTGCGCCACAGGCCTCGATAGAGAGACGATGACTGCCTTGGATATGGTCGACGAAATCCTCCTGGTGACACATCCAGAGTTGCCGACTATATCAGATGCTTTAAGGACAAAGACTATTGCCGCAGAAAAAGGGAAGGTGATGGCAGGTGTTGTGTTGAACAGGGTAAACAAGACGGATGAAATGAAGAAAGAGAATGTCACCTCATTTTTCGACATTCCGGTGATAGCATCCATACCTGAGAACAGGTTAGTTAGAAGATCTATAGAAGCTAAAAAGCCCATGATTCTGGAACACCCCAAGCACAGGGTAAGCCGGGAAATCAGAAAGATCGCCCACCACCTGACGGGGAAGAAATCCGATCGCAAAGAAGGCCTTGTAGGGAGGATTCTGTCTCTTTTCAAGTGGTAGAATTTGAAACTGGTAAACAGAAGTAAAGGATTTACTATCAGTGACGACAGTAATATAGCAGATTCTCTGTTACTGAGGGTTCTGGGTTTAATGCTCTCTAAACCAAGGGATCTCGTTCTTATCTCTTCAAAAGAGGATGTTGTTTCTTCAAGGATACATATGCTCTTTATGCGATTCCCCATTGATGTCATCTGGCTAAATTCAGGGAAGAGGGTTGTTGATTTGCACAGGAACATAAAGCCATTCAATCCGCTTAAACCAGATACGTGGAGGATTTATGGGCCACGTAGTCCGGCGAGATATGTGGTTGAGTTGGGGGAGGGGGAGTTAGGCACTACAGAGATCGGCGATGAACTAGATTTTATTAAGTAACGGTTTCTACGAGCCTACACCCCAACGCCGCCCATATTACGCATTAGTCGCTTCAGTTTTCTCTCATCCCCCATGCTTTTCATCATCTTCTTCATCTTCTTGTAGTAGTTAAGCAGCTCTCTGACATCCTCCGGCTGGTTTCCTGACCCCCGGGCTATTCTCTCTATTCTTGATCCTTTAATGGTCTTGGGGCTCGTCATCTCCTTTCGGGTCATGGAGTCCATCATAACCTTGAATTTATTTATTTTCTCTTCCTGCATATCCACCAGATCCTTTGGGATTTTGGCGGTGAATGGAAGCATCTCCATTATTTTCCTCATAGACCCCATCTTTTCCATCTGCCCTATCTGATCATATATGTCCTCTAAGGTGAATTTCCCGCTCATTAATCTCTTGGCGGTCTCCTCATCTAACTCAACCTCCTTCGCCTTCTCTAACAACCCCTGTAGGTCTCCGAATCCAATGAGCCTGGAAACAAATCTCTCTGGATCAAATCCCTCAAAATCATCTATGTGCTCTCCAGTCCCTATGAAGTAAACCGGGGCATTTGTTGCTGCACAAGCAGATATCGCCCCCCCACCCCTAGCAGACCCATCCAGTTTAGTTAAAACAACCCCGTCTATCCTGCAGTGCTTCGCAAATGCCTTGGCTTGCTCACCCGCCTGCTGACCTATAGTTGAATCGAGAACAAGTAATGTTTTATCGGGTTCTATTTCCCTGTAGAGTTTATTGATGTCTCGCATTAAACCCTCATCGAGTTTATGCCTTCCCTCTGAGTCAATGACAATCACGCCCTTTTCCCTGAATTGTTTAATGCCCTTCTTGATCAGAGCCAATGAATCCTTTTCCCTGGGATCGCCATAGAATGGCGTATCTATCTCCTGCGCCAACTGCTTTAGTTGATCATAGGCTGCAGGCCTGAACGTATCGGCACAGATGAGTTTAGGTGAGAGCCCTCTCTTTTTCAGATGCCTGCCCAGCTTGGCCACGGTGGTGGTTTTTCCACTGCCCTGTACGCCGACCAACAAGATCCTTTCATTTTCCGTTATAGGTAACTTCTCTCCCCTCCCGAGCAGATTAGCCAGTTCTTCATAGGTAATTCTTATCAGGTTCTCTCTTCGGGTGAGCATTCCCGGCGGTTTCTCGAGGAGGCCCCGGTCCTCTATATCCTTTGATATCTTGAATACCAACTCCACATTCACGTCCGCAGACAGTAGTGTCTTCTGAATCTCCTTTGTATACGCCTTTATTGTCTTCTTATCGACAACTACCGCCTTCTTCAAGCCGTCTATGGCTCCCTGGAGATTTTCAGTTAATTTATCTAAAACCATTTTAACATGAGAGGTATTTCATAAGCTCATCTCTCGTTTGCAAACCCTCCAGCTTTATTTCCTCGTCTATGAGGATTGTGGGGGTTTTCTTTATATTATATTGCTTTTTTATCATATTTGTTGTTGTTAGATTAAGATCAATGGGTAGGGGTATCAGCATCATCTTCCGGCCACAGGCCTCCTTCAGGTCCAATAACACCGCCCCCTGTACCTGATCCTCTGTTGTCAGGTTATGGTGGGAATAGAAGTAAACCACATTTATATAGGGGGTGTCGCAGAGCCTCTTTAGATGGATAGAGTTCAGCCAGAACTGCAACTTCAATAAAACATATCTTTTTTTCTCCATTATCAGGTCTGGGGTGAATTTATTGATTTTTTCGTATTGGCCCAGTTTTATCCCCTCAGCATACACCCTGTCTGCAAATTCCAGGTTCTGGTTTATCGCTGGTTCACAGAAATTAGATGTGTTTTTAAAGATCTGATAATAGAGCGTTTGTAGCCGGGCATCACCCCACCCCAAATCCATTTCCTTGTATTCCGATCTTATTTCCTCAACCCTCATGGTGTCCAGCCAGTAGCCTACAAGAACCCCCATAGAGAATATGACTACTGTTAATAAAGCCGCCTTCCAAAAAACATCCACCTCCGTTAC
>CBFCYF010000048.1:0-13410 GCA_965602195.1 uncultured archaeon
GAAGGAGGAGAAGCCTAAGAAGGAGGAGAAGCCTAAGAAGGAGGAGAAGCCTAAGAAGGAGGAGAAGCCTAAGGAAGGAGAAATAAAAGAAAAGATCGAAAAAAAGGAGGAGACAATAGAAAAGAAGGAATTCAAAATACAGTTGTTGATGGAGATTGCAAAAGACTATGATAAACTTAAAGAGATGAAGGATCAGGTTGAGGGCATTGAGGAGCAAAAATCGTCTGTGGAGAAAGAGTTCTCAGATATAAACTCTCAGATAGATGCATTCAACGCCGGGATACTGAATCTTGATAAACGGGAGCAGGAGATAGAGAAGGAGAAGCAGGAGAAAGGCAGGCAGGTGGAGGAGATAAGAGCCGGAAGGGATAAGGTAATATCCCAAAGAGAAAACCTCGATAAAAACAGGGAAGAAATAACCTCCAGAATCAATAAGATCAACGAGCAGAGAGGAAGCACAAGGGATCAATTCAAAAAAATAGACGAAGATAGACTGAAAATAGAGCCTCAAATTAAGAGCATTGAGGAACAAAGATCGTCTGTGGAGAAAGAGCTCTCAGATATGACCTCCCAGATAGATGCAGTCAACGCTGAGATACAGGATTTTGATAAACGGGAGCAGGAGATAGAGAAGGAGAAGCAGGAGAAAGGCAGGCAGGTGGAGGAGATAAAAGCCAGAAAGAATGAGGTAATATCTCAAAAAGAAGATCTCGGTAAAAGAAAGGCGGAGCTAACACCCCAGATCAAGGGAGTTACCGAACAGAAGAAAAAGCTGGATGAAGATGTAAATAAATTAATGCACGAAAGATCCAAGTTACGATCTCAGATTGAAAATCTAAAAAATCAAAGTAAATCCTTCGAGAAAGAACTCTCGGATTTAAGCTCCCAGAGGGATGCAGTCAACGCCGAGATACTGGATCTTGATAAACAAGAGCAGGAGATGGAGGCGGAGAAGCAGGAGAAAGGCAGGAAGCTGGAGGGGGCAAGAACCCGAAAGAACGAAGTAGTCTCCCAAAAAGAGAAATTACAGGATGATTTCAACCGGATTACTGAGGAAGTAAATAAATTTGAAGAGCAAAAAGAAAAACTTAAGGATCTATTGGAGCAATCAAATGAGACCAGAGCAAATCTAAATTCCCAGATTAATGATCTTGAAAATCAAGGCAAATCCTTCGAGAAAGAGCTCTCGGATTTAAGCTCCCAGAGGGATGCAGTCAACGCCGAGATAATGGATCTTGATAAACGGGAGCAGGAGATGGAGGAGGAGAAGCAGGAGAAAGGCAGGCAGCTGGTGGAGATAAGAGCCAGAAAGAATGAAATAACATCAAAAAAGGAGAAAGTACAAAATAATTTAGATCATATAAGCGTTAAACTAGATGATCTCCATGCTAGAGATGAGGATTTAGATAATAAACTCAAGGAACTCTCTGAGAAAAGAGATGATGTGGAGTTTATAACAAGCAGAGCGGAAAAAGACGCCATAGAGGCTCAGATAAATACATTAACCAACTCCCTGGAGCAAATAAAAAATCAAGGCATGTCCATTGAAAAAGAGTTTTTGGATATGACCTCCCAGATAGATGCGGTCAACGCCGAGATACAGGGTTTTGATAAACAAGAGCAGGAGATGGAGGAGGAGAAGCAGGAGAAAGCCAGGCAGCTGGAGGAGATAAGAGCCAGAAAGAATGAGGTGATGCCCCAAAGAGAGAATCTCGATAAAAGCAAGAAAGAGGTGATCTCTAAAATTAATGAGATCAACGAGCAGAGGGGAAACAGTGGAGATCAATTTAAAAAAATAGATGAAAACAAGGCAAATTTAGAGCTTCAGATTAAGAGCATAGGGGAGCAAAAATCGTCTGTGGAGAAAGAGTTATTAGATCTAACCTCCCTGATAGATGCAGTCAACGCCGAGATACAGGGTTTTGATAAACGAGAGCAGGAGATAGATAAGGAGAAGGAGGAGAAAGCCAGGCAGCTGGTGGAGATAAGAGCCAGAAGGAATGAAATAACATCCCAAAGAGAGAATCTCGATAAAAGCAAGAAAGAGGTAAGGGATAATATGAATGAATTCAGTAAGCAGAGAGAGAGACTTAAGGTACAGTTTAATGAATTGATGGGCAGACATTCAGGTTTAGAATCCGAGCTGAAGGATATGGAAAACCAAGGTAATTCTCTTGAGAAAGAGCTCTCGGATTTAGACTCCCAGATAAATGCAGTCAACGCCGAGATACAGGGTTTTGATAAACGGGAGCAGGAGATAGAGAGGGAGAAGCAGGGGAAAGGAAAACAGGTGGAGGAGATAAGAGCCAGAAAGAATGAGGTAATATCAAAGAAGGAGAAATTACAAGGTGAAGAAGAAAAAATAGATAAGGTGATGAATGAATATAACGAAAAGAGAAAAAATCTTAAAGATCACTTTAAGGAATTGATGAGTATACATTCAGGTTTAGAATCCGAGCTGAAGGATATGGAAAACCAAGGTAATTCTCTTGAGAAAGAGCTCTCGGATTTAGACTCCCAGATAAATGCAGTCAACGCCGAGATACAGGGTTTTGATAAACGGGAGCAGGAGATAGAGAAGGAGAAGCAGAAGAAAGGAAAACATGTGGAGGAGATAAGAAAACAGAGTGAATCCAAGAAAGAAAAACTATCTAAAAAACAGGATGAAATTAATGATAAAATCAATGAACTAAAACAAGAAAGAAAGAATTTATCGCTGAAGATCAAGGAGTTAATAAAGAACAGCTCTGAGCTGGAATCAGTGATGGAAGAGAAATTAAATGCTCTGGAGATACTATAGTCTTCTAATATTATTTTTTTCTGATTATTGAGATATATGAAACCGATGATTGCTGTAATAGGGGGTGGAGGTAAAATTTCTTTAATGGCTGGGGAGATCGCAGAGAAAATCGGGGGAGACATTGCCAGAAGCGGTTCCATACTCATCTGTGGTGGGAAAGGGGGCGTCATGGAAGCCGCCTGTTTCGGGGCAAAAAAATTTGGTGGTCTTACTGTTGGAATATTACCCTCCCTGGATAAGAGTGACGCAAATCCCTATGTTGACCTACCTGTTACGACAGGTTACGGTCATGCGAGAAATGCTTTGGTTGTTTCATCATCTGATGTGGTTATAGCGGTAGATGGTGGTGTAGGCACATTATCTGAGATTAACTTGGCTTTATGCTATGGGAAGCCTGTTGTCGCAGTCAGGGATTCCGGCGGTGCCGTGAATCTATTAAAGAAAGGAGAGATTAAACAACTACAGCAGATCCATTATGCAGGTTCCGGGGATGCAGTAGAGCTGGCATTGAGTTTAATTAAATAATTTCATAATTGGCGGAGCCGTTGATTTATGTCTGTTTTCCTCCACCCTCCTAAGTATCCCCTTAACATCCCCTACCTCACTATCCAGCTTTTTTGATACATATCCCACCGATTTTTTTTCTTCAATTGAATAATACAGGATTTTATCGATCAGGTCATAGTTCATCCCCAGCTCTCCTTCATCTGTCTGATCCTTCCAGAGGCCTGCAGAAGGTGTCTTCCCTATAATCTCATCTGGTATGCCCAGATATACTGCAAGTTCTTTGACCTGTGTCTTATACAGGTCGCCTATGGGCTCCAGATCACATCCTGAGTCCCCGTACTTCGTCATGTATCCCAGAAGTATCTCGGATTTATTGCCGGTTCCCAGAACAATCCTCTTATCCATATTAGCGGTGATGTAATTGAGTAGCATTCTTATCCTCGGCTTTATATTCGCTTCTGCGATTCTCCTGTCACCATTGAATTCATGCCAGGGAAAGGAGTCCCTGATTGAGTTAAATATATCGTTGATCTCTATCTTGGAGTACCTGATCTTCAGCTCTTCTGTGAGTTCCCTGGCATCATCCTGATCCTCCAGCCTGGTTACACCCACATCAGGCATGATCAAGGCGTAGGTGTCTACTTTGGCCAATGAGGCCAGCTTCAAGACCACAGACGAATCCAGGCCACCGGAAACCGCCACCACAACCCCCTTCGAGTTACTTTCCTCCACCATAGATGCTATGCCTGCAATAATTGTTCTCTTAAAGCCTTCCATATCCCCTGCTGAAAGTTTCAATTCATCCATCTGTCCCTACTCTCCGATGATCTGTACCACCAGCTTCCTGTCTCTGTCTCCGGTGTCCAGGTTTATTGCAACAATCTGCTGCCAGGTTCCGAGGGTTAATTTACCGTCGACGAATGGAACCACCAGGCTGGGGCCGAGAACAGTCGCCCTCACATGACCTCTGTCGTTATCATCCCCCCAGGTCTTATGGTGTTCATAGTTAACATCTGAGGGGGCGATTCTCTCCAACGCCGCAGGAATATCCCTCTTAAGCCCAGGCTCATACTCCACCGTGCTAACAGCCCCCGTCGACCCTATGTTAAACACGGTGACTATGCCGTTTCTCAACCCCGACTTCGACACCAAATCCTGCACCCTGTGGGTTACGTCCTCCATCCCCCCATCAGCCCCCACTCTAACTGATATTCTCTCTGTTACTATCATCGCGATCACAGAATACAGATTACATTTCAATACTTAAATCTGATTATTTAACGAGCTAAACACATACCATTAACAATATGGCCGATATCTTAACTCCTATTCTGCTGTTCATAATGGGCCTGATCCTTCTGGGAAAAGGAAGCGATTACTTCGTGGAATCTGCGGCAAGAATAGCCAAGTATTTCGGGGTTTCTGAGTTCATCATAGGCCTAACCCTTATTGCGGCAGGAACATCTCTCCCGGAGCTGGGAGCATCCATAATGGCTGTCTACTCCGGGAACCCGGAGATAGTCCTGGGGAATGTGGTGGGGAGTAATATCGCCAACATCGGCTTGATTTTAGGGATATCTGCTGTCATCACCACCCTCCTCGTAGACCCGGAGATATTCAAAAGAGACATGTATCTTCTGATGGGAGTCTCCCTTATCTTCTATCTCTTTGTACTGGATGCAGTAGTATCTACTTCCGAGGGAATATTACTCCTATTATTCTTTCTCCTGTACATATCATTTCTCTTTAAGTTTAAGCCTAGGTTCGTAAGGGTGTTCAGGTTCAGGCAGTATTTCGACTACTACTTCGATTTCAACCAGATGCTGGATTTGGAGACCTACACCCGTATCCTTATGAAGAGCATCGACCCAAGGACCCATATGAGATTGATGAAGATAGGGGTTGATGTGGGGCTCACCCCTCTGAGGATAGCACAGAAGGGGCTGGGCAGGGGAAACCACGAGAAAATACTTGAGATCTACAGGGAGAAGAGAAACAGGGAAATCATCAGGGAATCAGCTATATTACTACTGAGTGGGTTGGCTATCTTTGTGGGTGCAAGTATTTTTATTGATGGCGCAGTAGAGATAGCATCCATCCTTAAAATCCCCCAAAGCATTATCGGCTTAACGATGGTTAGTGTCGGAACATCCCTTCCGGAACTCACCGTCGCTGTGACATCCGCCAGAAAAGGCTTCGGGAATATGGTACTCGGTAATGTAATCGGGAGCAACATCGCTAACATATCCTTAGTGGCAGGGGTGTCGGCTCTCATCACGCCCATAGTCTTGGCAGAGGAGGCAATTTTTTATGTAGTCAACATTACAATACCGTTTATGTTAATGATCACCCTCCTAACAATGATCTTCCTCAGGAGTGGATGGGTTGTGAGGAAATGGGAGGGTCTGACGTTCCTTATGCTCTATTTCTCATTTTTGACCTACATCATCCTGTGCTTCTCCTAGTAGTATTAGTACTGTGACATAATGTTTTTGTGGACGAGAGAAGTTGCTGATGTGGCAGAGCTACGCTCTGACACACACGTGAGCATCGCTCGATTGTGAGGTAATTTAGGCGAAAGTGAAATGAAGCCTCTTATCCGCTGATGTGCGAGTCCATTAGGACTACATTGCGAACTTGCCGTTAAAAATTTTGATTTTTATTTCTCCCGCACAATATACCATCTACTATTTTTCTTTGCGGCAAAGACTAATTTCCCGTTGACTTCTGTGATACCGCCAATCAAGTCGTATCCACCTATATTCTTTTCCTCATACACCACAAAAAAGTCGTTTCCAATGACTCCTCCGTAGACCATTTTTCCATTGATCTCTGTAGGAGAGCTGATCTTATCATACTCTCCCCCCACTTTTTTCCCCCCATAGACAATAAATTTCTTAAAGCTTGGTCCTGCCTCTTCCGCTAGATAAGTCAACTTCCCATTAATTTCTTTAGGTGATCTAACCCCATCATACTCTCCCCCCACTTCTTTTCCTCCATAGACAATAATGTCCCCTGCAGTATACGTCAATTTTCCGTTGATTTCTGTGGGATGATGCACATCCGTATACCCCTCACTTACAATTTCTCCATCATATACAATAAATTCAGTATTACCGTTCCGAGCCCAGTAAGCCAGTTTTCCATTAACTTCAGTAGGATATATTATTGTGTCATACATCTTCTCCTCACCACCATAAACAATGAAATCAACGAAATTACCCTCCCTACGCTCGACTGCAGTATAAACTAATTTTCCACCGATTTCCATAATATCAGAGCATCCTATATCCCAGTATCCCCCCTCTTTTTCACCACCCCAAATAACAAAGTCTTTAGATTCGTTATTGACCTCCTGAGCTATCAAGTAGGTTAACTTCCCACCAACTTCTTTAAGACAACCTATTTTATAATATCCTTCCGTCACCCGCTCCCCATCATACACAATAAATTCTTTCCTTCCCTTTTCCGATACGTATTCCTCTTCTTCTGCAATATAAGCCAATTTTCCATTGATTTCTTTAGGAGGAGAAACAACCCGGAAATATTCTTTCCCCACCTCTTCCCCCCCATACACAATAAATGTATCGTATCCCCCATATTCGCTGTTTTCCTTTGCTAAATAAGCTAGCTTTCCATTAACCTCTACAGGGTCTGAGACCCTATAATATTCCTTTCCTACTTCCTCCCCCCCATACACAATAAATGTATCGCATCCCCCATATTCCCTGTTTTCCTTTGCTAAATAAGTTAGTTTTCCATTGATTTCGCTAAGATCACTTATCTCATCATAATCCGTTTCTTGCTCTATAAAATTTTCGGGTTTTTTAGAGAGTGTAGTGGGAGGGGTAATAATAGGCTCTCCTGGAGTGGTAACTATCTGGATAGCCACCCTTATATAACATTCCTCAGGGTCAACAGTTTTATCACATAAAGAAGGGGTTTCGGTTACTATAGCCTTACAGTAAGTGGGGATCATGCTTTTACTGCACAAGCTGGCATTCCCAGTCAATACCGCCTTACATAAGAATGGGATAGGGCCTGGGCCGACAGTTGATTCACATAACATGCCTTTACCTACCTCTGAAGCCAGTCTTTCATAGCAATATCCTGGGTTATCTGATGTTTCACAGAGCTTAATATTGAGTGTAACCTCTTTCTTAGTCATCATACTTGCTCCTTTATAGCATGTCTGTTTTTGTTGTTCATCCTTAATCTTTTTACATAGTTCTGGTTTTCCTCCCCATACTGCAGCAAAATAGTAGCAATTTGTTGGATTCTCTGCTTTTTCACATAACCCCATTTCATTGTTTACTACTGCTTTACAGGCAGTTGGAGCATAACTTTTTTCACATGCCATCAAAGCCTTTTCCTTTTCTTCTTTACTAAGAGCCGTGGTAGAGGACCCATCTGGGGATTCCTCAACACAACCAGAGAAGAGCACAGCTATAATTACTAAAATCGAAATCAAACAAATTTTTATGTAACCTTGTTTTATACACGTCATTGTCTCTTCTTATCCTTAATTTTCATAATCTTTATGTGAGTGAGCAGTTTCGCACAACTCGGTATGCCCAAAATGTATGAGGAGATCCACACCCAGTCTCTCCATTTCATTGTCTTTTGTGTCGCAGGCTCCATAGCTGGGGTCAACGATCACTATAACTTTTGCGTTTGTTTCCTCCTCAACTTCACCTGCGATCTTAAGGGCATACTCTTTTAAGCCCTCCGGAAACTGCAGGGCAACAAACCTAGCCCCCCTAGAGTTTACTTCATCCACAACCCTGTTGACCTCAAAATCATACTCATCCATCATATTACTCTATAACTTTACCTCGTTTAATCCTGCTGATCTCCCCTAAGACCTTCAACTCACTCTGGCTTAAATCCTCCTCCTTTATCTCCCTAATATCCTGCTTGGAGATGTTAGTATAAAAAATATCGCCTTCATTGAGATGTCTTCCCACCACCAGCCCCCTGATTGACATCGCTATATTCTCTCCCTCACTTGCTGATTTTACTGTCTTACTCTCCATCTGGATCTCATTCACCCTGCCCAGCACCTTACCATCTTTTCGCAGGATATTGAATCCGGGAGAAACCGTCCCGGCTATCACCTCCACCCCCACAATAGCAGGTTTACTCTCCCTGAAGACACAGCCGGGGAGTATTTTTAATTTAGCAGGCATAACCTGCGTCTTCCCCCTCTCCATTCGATCCCTCTCCTTCTCTTTTTCAACCCACAGCTCATAGTCCTCAATTATCTTGTAGATCACATTACCCTGAAACATCTTGATATTCTTACCCTCTGCCAGGTTCCTGGCACCCTCAAGAATCTCTGAGTTAAAGGCAATTATCACCCCTAAATATTTATCCTCCATGGAAACCGCAGAGGCCTCTATAATATCCTGGTTGGTTACTTTACCTACCATCCCCTTCTTTATAGGCACATTAATTTTTTTCAGTGATGCTGTGAGTGCCTCAAGGGAACCTATTGTATCTGCTTTAATGATGGCCCCCATCTGGTCGGTATGGATTTCTACCTCCCCCATCTCCTCCCTTACCTTCCCAACCAGCTTAGAGTCCCCGACATAAACCGGGGAACCTGCAAGAGCATCCTCCAGGTTGGGGGCAACAATCTTAACTCCTGAGGCGGCACAGACCTCATCCACCTGCTGGAATCTATCCCTGGGATCCCGCATCTCATCCAGGGGTCTGGGTTTCAAAAGAGCCTTTACTTTTGTGAGTATGGGTTGCCTGCCACCTACCACTATGGAGTCGTTTTTTCTTATAATTCCTTCATAAATTATCACATCAATTGTAGTGCCTAATCCCCGCTCATCCTTCACCTCAAGGATTGTGCCTTTGGCGGGAGACCCCATATCAATGGTTAATTTATCTCTTAGATACTGCTGAGTTAATCCAATTACGACCATGAGCAGTTCAGGGATCCCATATCCAGTCTTTGCGGATATGGGAACTACCGCTATCTCCTGGGTGAAGTCATCTATGTTTGAAAAAATATCTGATTTAAAACCATGCTCTGAGAGTTGACCGACTAAACCATATATTTTTTTATAGAACATCTCCTTCGTACTGTCAATTTGCCCTTCAACACCTACATTCCGTCTCCATCCTGCGATCCTGTCTATCTTGTTTGCCGCTACAACAAACGGCACCCTGTAGTTCTTTAATATCTGGATGGATTCCAGGGTCTGGGGCATTATCCCATCATTCACGTCCACCACAAGTATCGCTATGTCTGCAACAGATCCCCCACGCTTTCTGAGGTTGGTGAACGCCTCATGTCCCGGTGTGTCAATAAAAAGCAGTCCCCGTATCTCGGTTTTAATCCTTAATTTCTCCATGACTGATCCGCAGAGCTCTCTTATAAACTTAAATGGTACGTCGGTGGCACCGATGTGCTGGGTGATTCCCCCCGCCTCTCTTGAGGCAACTACCGTACCTCTGATGTAATCCAGGAGGGTTGTTTTCCCATGATCCACGTGGCCCAGAACCGAGATTATAGGTTCCCTTATATTCTCCGCCGACATAAAACTAAATTTGGAATCAGATTCTAAAAAGAACCCCGTGTGGCTTTGGTGGGCCCCGATACATCCTCCGTACCCAGATCGTTTATTAGCGCCTCACTGAACCGATAAGGACAATGGAGAAATGAGGGGATATGGACTCAAAAACAACTCAGAAGGTAAATAAAATACGTCTTTTCTGCCGGCAGTTGCAGCGAAAAACCCATACATACCCCAGTATTAATACCAGAATTCTAGGAAGACTCGGGGAAACACAGCGAAAAGGAGATGAAGCTAGAGGTGAGGGGATGAGATAATCCCTTGATAGTTTTTATTCTATAACCCCTGTGACTTTGGCGAGATCTACTGCTTCCTCTCTGTTCAAGCCGTTTCTGAGGATTGTGTACCTGCTTCTTACAAGATGGGCGGTCGTTAACGCCTTGATTATATATCTCTCATCGATTCCAAGCTCCCCTGCGGATGTGGGGGCTCCAATCTCCCTCAGGCAGTCCCTCACCTTCTCCCACTCCGCCTTATGCAGGTATGCCATCATTATCGTGCCCACCCCGCATTGTTCTCCATGGAGGGCGGGTTTAGGGCATATTTTGTCCAGGGTGTGGCTAAACTGATGCTCTGAGCCAGAGCAGGGTCTGCTTGAGCCGGCGATGCCCATGGCGACTCCGTTACTGATCAACGCCTCCACCAGAATATTGACATTATCCTTTATCTTAGCGGGGTTCTCCATAACGATCATTGCACTCATGGAGGACAGGCTGGCAGCATAATCTCCGTAGTATTCTCCTCTCTCATCTGCCGCAAGTTTCCAGTCTAAGACTGCGGTATAATTGGAGATGACATCCGCACATCCCGCAGTAAGCAACCTGGGAGGTGCCTTCCTGATTATCTTGGTGTCTGCAATAATACCCAGGGGGCTGTGAACCTTGAGGGAGGTTGTCTTCCTGCCTTTTATGGAGGCCTGGGGGGATGCGATTCCATCGTGGGATGCTGCTGTTGGGATACTTAGAAATGATTTATCTGATTTAAATGCGCAGACCTTTGTTATATCAATAACTCTTCCTCCGCCCACAGCCGCCAGGAACCCGATGTTGTCTTTTTTAATCTCTTGTGTAATTTCTTCGATCTCATCATCCACATCTATCTCCCCTATGTCAGATAAAACATGGATGACTCCGCCTAAGTCACTTCTTATTGTCTCTCCTGCAATTTTTACTGTGTTTGAGTCTGAGATTATGAGGGGGGTTCCCTCCAGAGCCAGGTCCTTTACCATACTGGCTATCTTACCTATTGCGTTCTCTCCGACCACAACCCTCCTCGGAAGCTCTACGTCTTTCATATCATGTGATGTATATTGAATTAAAGAACCTATCAGCACATAGAAATTATTTGGGCGTGTTTTACACCAGAAATCTCTAAAACGCAGTCTGCGTCCACAAATCCCAGGTCTATGGCTTTATCAACCACATTGTTCCCTGAGAGATTCGCGATGGTTGCCTTAGAGAGGAATTTCCCGAGATCTTTAAGGTTTTCTAACTCCCCTTTATAGAAATCCTCTTTCACATCCAGGTGTAGTTCGCCTTCAGAAAACATTTTTCCCAGGATTTCACTGTCACATGCAGCAACCACGATATTGCCTTCACTCTCCCTGACTTTTATGTACATCATCCTACTTTATTTTCTTCAGAGGCCACCATCCGCCACAGGCGGCGCATTTTATTATTTTTTCGCCGCTCATCTCCGTGATCTTAGTGTCTGGTCTCCCACACTCATGACAGAAAACATATTCCTTGGCATAGTTGTTTATTCTATCTGCGATTACCTGCTCCTTCAACTGTCTCTGGATTATCACCCGTGTTCCGCTTATAACCGCAGGTGCCGCCAGTTCCTTGGATAGGAATCTGAGTAGATGCTGAGGTTTCCTGTTTAATGCATCGGTTATCTCCTTGAAATTCTGGATGTACGTTTGTTTTCCGTGGACGAACGTCTTCACCCGCGGGATCTCGAACCTGGATGTACTCCTTAACTTCTCCGGTAGATTAGCCCACGTCCTTTCAAGCAGTTGATCATAGTTATAGCTCATCCTCTTCCTCAATATCTGCGCTGCCGTACCTGGTAACCGGACCCGCATATGATATGAACTTCCGGTTAACATCCCTTATCAGGGAGTCGCAATCCTGCTTAATTTTCTCCATACTTATAACCATCCTATGCCTTTCCTCTTCTACATCATCAACCATTTCATAGGGCTCAATGGCGGTTTTGAAGTCATCCAACCCCACCATCGTATACTCTGATTCATTAATCTTTTTTGTGACCTTCCGGCATATTTTCTCAAGCCACAGGTTCATCTCCACCTTAACTCTGCTCCGGATCATCTTATCCGAGTCGAGTTCATCCCTCATTATCCTTACGACGGGGGCCATGGCGAAAGCGAATTCCCTGCCTTCTCCCTCCTCTAATTCCTCTCCTTCCCCCTCTAACACTTCCTCCTCCACTTCCTCTTCTTTGACAGATTCATCCACCATTTTAAAATTCCTCTTTTGTGTATGCTTAGTTATTGGATTAAGCCTAAATATAATTCAGGTTACCTTATCTGTATCTCAGGGTGGAATATATCAATCTAAAAAACCATATTATTTAAAAGTTTGCTGGGGTGGCCAAGTCCGGTTAGGCTGTTGGCGAACCCTTTCTTTACAAAAGAAAGTGTTTCAAATTAAAATCGGAAGATTTCAAATCCCCAAAGAAAGGGAATCCATTTCATGGATTCAACAATAAAAAAAATTGCTTCGCAATTGTATACTCTCGTATACAATAAAAAAAAATTCCTGGTCATTAGTTCAGTGCTGTTGAGTGAGCGTAGCGAATGAATACGGCACAAAGCGTAAACCGATTTAGCGGTTTGCTGGGGTGGCCAAGTCCGGTTAGGCAGTCGGCTGCAGACCGACCAACGGGAGTTCAAATCTCCCCCCCAGCTATGGAAAAAAAGGGGTCATATCCTCTTACCTAAGGGGTTATGATTCTATATCTTATACCTGTTGTATTTACTCTCTGGAGAGACAAACTGCTGTCTATTTCCCTGAAGGAAAAGATGAAAGAAAACATCAGGAAGGGAAAATACAACTTTGACCTATACTGGCTGGATAAAAGATTCCCTGACTTCGATAAGAGAATAAAGGACTCTGACCTATTCCCCGAGGATAAGAAACTGGATATCTCCTTCAAAAAGAAGGCCTATGCTACTGGATTAATGAGAAAGCATAGGATACTGAGGTATGAGGTGTTCTTTAAGAACTATGTTCCATTTCATTAGGTACAAGTGGCGAGGTTAAGCTAAAGAAATTTATCCGTCAATGGTCCAGAAGATTATCCGTGCTGCAGGTAGCTGGGACCAGGGAACGGATAATTTTTATACTTTAGTTTACTATAGTATACTATGACACGTGTTGTAAGTTTTAAGGCTACTGAGAAGCAGATAAGGGATATGGATGCTATAGTGAAATACGGGGATTTTACTTCGAGGGGTGAGCTTCTGCGTGCACTTCTTAGAAAACTTGA
>CBFCYF010000049.1:0-13307 GCA_965602195.1 uncultured archaeon
CAAACATTACACATCACACACCGTGAGTTACATCTTGAACTGATCAAAAGTTCAGCACTGAGTGGTTTATAACTCCTATTCTTTCTCCAATCCAGGTAGAAACCTGCTAACTGTTTGATTTTATGGATACTTGATTTTCCCATTTTAGGCGACAAGCTGGTATACCATGAGTCCTGTGAATACCAGGAATAACGCAAAGGCGATCGCGTCAAGGTTTGATATCAGGTCTTTGTATTGGAATGAGCAGCTATTAACCCTGAATTTAAGGATGATTATCTCTCTCACTGAAAGAACCGCCACCAGTAGACCAACTGAGATGATTGCCATTTTTATGGAATCGTCTGCGGGGATGTATTCTGCAATAGGTACTGTTGTTATCATTTTTTCCAATATAATATATTGTAGAGTGTTTTAATAAATATTATACACGTATCCTCTATTTTTCAATAAGAACGTTTAATATTTATGATTATACTACGTATTATATATCAAACATGCTCAACTGATGTGTGGAGGTGGTTTAAATCAGAGTATGCATTTTCGCCCCGGAATTTCTCCCAGTATGGGGGGGTGTTGGCACTTACACCGTTGAACTCGTAAGAAATCTCTGCAGAAATCCAGAGCTAGACCTGCATGTAGTCACACCCAGAAGAGGAAGAAACTATGATACCCGCTCAATCCTGGATTTCTTTGAACACAACGGAAACCTGACCATCCACAACCTATCAAACGCCAATGATTCATTCTTCTACAACGCAAAATTCCAGCTGTCTCTCCTAAGAAATTTCAAGAAACTTAATGCAAGATATGATTTCGATCTAACGCACTCTGTAAATCTCGTTCCCATGCCAGATATCTTTCTGAAATTCAGAAAAAAAGAAGCACCGGATTTAACAACAATACACACGACAATAGACAGCCAAAAGCCCATAAAAGGAGTCTGCGGCTCAGATGTTGAGAAATACACCAATATTTTTTATCCCTACATAAAGTTCATGCAAAACCAGTATATTATGAGAAGCAAGAATCTGATAGCGGTTTCTGAATGGATTAAATCAATGGTCACAAGCTGTAACGGAGGGATTGAGGTCATACCCAACGGCATCGACATCAACAGATTCTCACCCAATAATGGAGTTCATCTACCTGATCTTGAAGATATCAACTGCCCCAAGATATTATTTGTCGGCAGGCTCCTTGAAATGAAAGGAGTAAAAACCCTGATTGACGCCGCTAAAATTGTTCTCAAAGAAAAGAAGATACATTTAATATTCGCGGGATGCGGTAACGCTGAAATCTGGAAGAAAGACCTCCAGTCTCTATCAAAGGATGATTACTCGTTCCTGGGGTATGTTGACTACACATCCATCCAGGACCTATATAAAAGCTCAGATATATTTGTTCTCCCAAGTTTAAGTGAGAGTTGTCCTCTGAGTTTACTTGAGGCTATGGGATGCCAAAAGCCGCCTATCGCCACAAGAGTTGGCGGGATACCTGAGATTATGGATGATGGAGTAAACGGTTTCCTCTTTGAGCCAATGGATCACCACCGGCTTGCGGATCTGATACTCTACCTACTTGATAATCAAAAAGAGGCCAGAGAGATCGCAGGTAATGCCAGGAAGACCGTCGTAGAGAGATTCAACTCAGATGCTATGGCTGAAAAAACATTCAGGGTTTATGAGAGAATCATCCAGGAACAATGAAAAAGATGTATGTTGTATTAAGTGCAGATACTGAAGACAATCACCCAGATTATATGCCGTACTGGGGAAATCTCGGCAGCAACTATGATACTAACCCAGCAGACATTAAGATGGATTGGATAAACTACCTTGGGGGTCTAAAGAGTATACTTGAGGAGCTGGATTTCAGGATAACATGGTTTCTCAGAGTAGATGATTGTGTCGGAGACAAAATCCTTAAGGCGCTGAGCCCACTTGATAATTTAATTGAGAGGGGAGGTGAGATAGGTATCCACATTCACACAATAGCATGGGACGGCAGGATATGGAGACAGACCACGGATCCCCGGAAAGAGAGAGAGATAGTTGAAGACTCCATAGAACTTTTCAGGGAATCTGTGGGTTTTAGACCAGAGATATCCAGGATGGGATGGAATGCGATGAGCAATTCCATAATGAATGCCCTGAATAATTCCGGAGTACGGTATGACAATACAGCACTTCCTTATTATTCATCCAACGGCATGTATGGCGGCAGAGACAACATTATGGACTGGGAAAAAGTGGATGATAGACCCCACCACCCGTCATGTAGTGATTATCAGTGCGAGGGGGATATGAAAATCATGGAGATCCCGATTTCATCACTCGGAAAGAAGAGCTTCTTTTTCTCGAATTCCAGGATTAATGGTTTAACAGACAAGAGATCACTACCTCTCCTAGAGAGAACAATGGCAATCAAAAATCGTATTATGGGCAGTTTCAACCTATCACCTCATACGAATTTTATAATCTCACCATTTTGGTCTAATTCAAATCTCAGGAAGATAGTTGACAAAAAAGTGTTGGAGGCAAAGAACAATGGAGGCAGTCTCCTTGTTGGTTGTTTCCATCCAGCTGATATGCTGAACCCAAGGAATGGAAAGATAAACAGAGTCTTCATAGAGAAGCTCTCCGACATCCTATCTTATATACAGTCAAAGAATACTGAAGTCGAGATCATCCCATTAACTCTGTCAGATGCTATAAAAAAATTTGAAGATGAACATACTATTGGTTAATCCCCCTAGATTCAGGGGAAACTCGGTAATCAGAGAGGAGAGATGTGAGAGGGTAGAAGGTCACTCGGTACTGGAGCCATACAGCCTTCTGCAGATCGCTTCCATACTTCGAAACAGTGGTGACGAAGTCTATCTGATAGACGCCAATGGAGGGGATATACCTTACGGGGAAGTGGAAAGTAGAATGGGGGGGATCGACTATGATGTATTGATCTTCAGGTTCACTCCAACAACATTTGATAGCGATATGTATACCACAAGGATATCCAAAAAAATAAGACCAACGGCAAAAACCGTTGGAATATGCTTCACCCTACGTGATCTTGCCGGGGAGGTGATGGATGATGCCAAGGACCTTGACATATACGTCAGGCATGAATATGAAGTGGTTGTTCCCTCATTGATTGAGAACATCAATTCCCTGGGCAGGGTTGATGGGATAGCATACAGGAATAACGGCGAGATTATTATTAATGACAATGCAAAACCCATTGAGGACTATGATTCATTACCCATCCCGGCATATGATCTTCTGTCATCAATAAATCTATACCATATTGATGTTCCCCACGGAAAGCCGTTTACCATTCTTTATTCCAGCAAGGGATGCCCCTTCAACTGCATCTACTGCACTGTTTCCGGAACCAAGTTGAAGAAGAAATCTGCAGGCAAAATAATCGACGAGATCAGATATCTCAAGGAGAACTACGGCATCAGGACTATTTCATTCTTCGATGAGACCTTTACCATTGACCGCAGGAGGGTGTTGGACATCTGCAATGAGATAAAAGATCTGGATATTACCTGGTATTGTAACTCGAGATCAGACCTCGTTGATCCTGAACTATTGATGGAGATGAGAAAGGCTGGCTGCAGGGGGGTCTCCTTCGGAATCGAATCCGGAAGCCAGAGGATACTGGATAACGCATTGAAAGGTGTAAGTGTTGAGCAGAATGCAAACGCCATAAAGTGGACCAAGGATGCCGGGATAAAGGTTAACTGCAGTTTCATAGTAGGTCTTCCGGGAGAGAACAAAAAAACCATCAAGGAAACAACAGACTTTATAAAGAAAAGACTACCTACTGGTGCTGAATTTAACATAGCAATTCCTTACCCTGGAACAGAACTCTACAGTATCTACGAGAGAAAGGGCTTTATAACGAACCCTGAGTGGAGGGATATGTATCAGGATACTGCTTTCTATGGCACAGACGAACTTTCTCCGGAGGAACTTGATAGTGCTAGAAGAAAACTTTACATGAATCTATTTCTGAATCCGAGATGGATTTTACAGAATGTCCACTATGTGTTGAGAAATCCGCAGGACTTCATGCTTGCAACAAGGTATTTTTTTAAATACGTTGTTGAAGGATTTTTTAGAAATTGGAAGGTATAGAATAGAATGCTGAACATCAGATTAATTAATACATCAAGTGAATTTGAAAAATTGAGGGATGACTGGACAGACACCCTTGGAAAGAGCGCAGTGGATACTATCTACCTGACTAATGAATGGCTCTATACATGGTGGCAGATTTATGGAGATAACAGCGAACTCTTCATATTAACAGCAAGAGACGATGATGAATCACTGGTTGGAATTGCTCCGTTGATGATAAAGAAATACTCATTCCTCCCCTCCCGCAGGTTCCCGGTTAGGCAGATTCAATTTCTGGGTGTTGGAAATGTTTGCTCAAGTGATCACATGGATTTCATAATAAAAAAGGGGGTGGAAGAGGGCTTCTTTAATGCAGTCTTTGATTTTATCATCAAAAGCAGGGATAGATGGGATACTATGAAGCTGACATACATCAACGAGGATTCGGGCAGCATTCCTCACCTGCAGAGACACTCAGAGGGACACGGGCTCCTGTATAAACATGAGAATCTAACAAAAAGCCCGTTCATTATGCTCCCGGGTAGTGTGCAGGAGTACAGGGGGGGTAAATGGAAGAAACTCCAGAAAAAGATGAGGAGATACACCCGGATGTTACACAGGGATTTTGATGCACGGTATGATATGGTGGATTCAATAGATAAACTGGAGGACTCAATTGATGAATTAGCCAGGATAAACAGGAAAAGATGGGATCAAAAAGGAACGAAAAGCGTTTTCTCAAACCATAAAATGACCCGATTCCATAAAAAGATAAGTAAAATCTTTCTTGGGAAAGGTTGGCTGGATTTCTGTTTCATGAATCTGGATGGGAGGAACGTCGCCTGTTTCTACAACTTCATATACAATGAGAGAGACTACGGCTACTTAACCGCCTTCGATCCCAGCCCGATTTATTCAAGATACAGCATAGGCATGCTCATGGCAAACCATAGCATAGAAAGGGCAATAAAGCAACAGTGTAATGAATTCGATCTCGGCAGAGGAGTGGATAGATACAAGATGAGATATGCAACTGATGTTAAAAAAAGCGTTTCAGTCAGGATCGGAAGAAAAAATCTGAGGGGCATCCTCATGACCTCCATTCTTGATGTAGGGTCCTCACTGAAAAACTTCATGATCTGGATTCTCCCGGAGGAAATCATAAACAAGATAAAGGGGAGGGTGATAGACACTGATCTGAGTGTATTCAAATGACATGGATAGGATAGAAATGAAAATTTTGATGACCACAAGTTTTTATCCGCCTCATCATATAGGTGGAGATGCAGTTCATGTAAAATACCTGGCTGAGTCACTGCATAGGTCGGGCAGTGATGTTCAGGTAATGCACAGTATAGACTCCTACAGGCTGAAGGGTTATCATCCCGGAAAATCAGATAACAGTGAAATAAAAACCCATCAGTTAAGGTCCCCCCTCGGGATCCTTGAGCCAGCCCTCAACTACAGCCTTGGGACTCAGAGATACACCATGAAGAGATTTAAGAATCTGATACATGAAGAGAAACCAGATGTCGTACATCACCACAACATATCGCTTCTGGGATATAACCTCCTCAAAAAAGTTGATAGTTATAAATGCATCTACACAGCCCACGATTACTGGCTGTTATGTATGCTTGGAGGTCTTATCAAGAAAGATGGGGGGATATGCTCTGAAAAAAAATGCATTCCCTGTGCCTTCAGGTGGAAAAGACCACCCCAGCTGTGGCGCTATCTCAGGTCATGGGATAAGTGCCTTGCGGATATTGATACCGTAATAGCCCCCAGTAACTACATGAAAAACAGATTATCCGCTGAAATTGACCTGGACATCGAGGTGATCCCTAATTTTGTCCCGGATCAGCCGCAGATAACAGAAGATGAGGTGCTTGAGTTCGATAATTATTTCCTGTATCTGGGGGTGCTTGAGGAGTATAAGGGAGTCAGGATGCTGATGGATATATTCGCAGATGGCGGGGTGGAGTCGAAATTGATTGTAGCAGGCAGGGGAAGCCTGGAAGATTACGTATGCAGATTCATACGAAAAAACAATCTCCAGAAGAAGATAATATATCTTGGGTGGGTTGACGGAAAAAGGAAGTATTCACTGTTAAGGAACGCAGATGCACTCCTTATGCCCTCGCTGTGGGAGGAGAACTCTCCGCTGGTTGCTCTTGAGTCCATATCTCTTGGGGTTCCGGTTATAGGATCTGATCTTGGAGGAATCCCTGAGATAATATCCAGGGTGGACGACAGGCTGATATTTGATCATAGAGATCCGGGAAATCTCAGGGATATCCTCACAGCTTTCAGGGAACACAGATACGATGCAGATACAATCAGGGAGGTCCACAAGAGACACTTTTCCACCCAGTCGTATATAAGCAGATATCAGGAGGTTATAGGGTAAAATGAGTGATGATAGCGGATATTTTATGCATGTGGCTGTATTGATTGGCGCAGCAGGATGTATCATGTACCTGGGATTCGCTCTGTATCCGGAGCTGGCCACAGGAGGTGATCAAAATCTAAATGTGAGTCTGGATAATGGCGTCAACCTGGTATATGCCGCCTATGATTCTGACTATACTGATGACGAATTCAGGTGGCTTGCAGAGCACGCAGGATTATTGATACTAAATGAAAACTACGGTGATAAAATTGACTTCATCAAGAAAGTAAATCCCTCCATCAAGGTACTCTGCTATAAATACCCGGGAGTAAACAGGGACTGGGAAGCCCACGGATGCGGCAACTACCAGTGGATTGATGAAAATCACCCCGAATGGTTCCTCCTTGATAGATACGGTGGGCGGGTAATTGATCCATTCAATGAGAAACACGCTAACCTGCGGGTCTATCTCATGGATTGGGGGAACGACGGGTGGAAACAATATGCAGCAGATCATATGCTGAAATCAATGTCTGATGCTGGGTGGGATGGCGTCTTCCTGGATGAAATACATTTAAGGGTGGAGGAGAGATGGGCCCCTAATGGAGTCAAAGGATATGAGGACGATGGGAAGTTTAAGGAAGCAATCAGTGATTTTCTGGGCTATGTATACGGGAAATTCCAAAAAGAAGAGAGATTGTTGATACTAAACAGTTGTGAATGCATCGAGGAGGAGGGATGCTGGGCCTCAAGACTGAAGGTTAGTGATGGTCTGTTAGATGAGGGTTTTGTGAACGTGTACGGTTGGGGATCAGATATCTGGAGGTCTAAGGAAGAGTGGGAGATGCAGGTTTCAGATATGGAACTAACAGCTAGGGAGGATAAACTATATCTGGCAATTGCACATAACCGCGGGATGAATGAGAAAGATATGCTCTATAACCTGGCGTCTTTTCTTATGGGGATAAATAATGACAAAGCATTTTTCTATAATGCCGGACCTATGATGTTTTCCGCAGGATGCTGCGGGAGATTCATTGACGGCTACAGGGAGGATTATAGTGTATTCAAAGACATCTATAATGTGACCCTGGGACGTCCCCTCTCAGGGAGATATGAAAGATGCGGCGTATGGCAGAGGGATTACTCTAACGGAAAAGTCGTTGTTAATCCAGACAGCAGACCTCACCCGATCAGTTTAGGTGGAACATATATTGACCATAATGGGCTTGAAGTTGATAGCATAACATTGGAGCCTCATGAGGGCCTGATCCTCTTAAAAGAAAAATAAAATGGTTGAGACATCAAAAAGACAGAAGATAGGTATGATATTGATGGCATCTCTGGTAGTGTTTTCCCTTTATGTGGTGATGGTGACTGTGAAATATCCCATATTCCTGGAGAACAGGGTGGATGATCCTCTTCCGTTGATACATGCAGTTACCCTGGATCTGAATTTCATTACATTGGCTCTTGCCTTGCTCTGTCTTGCATGTGTCTACTATCGGCTGGATAACAGGTACCTGCACTTAATACTATTAACTCAGCTAGCCATAATGCTATGGCTCACCCCATCATTATTTGCAGGGTTTGCCCCAAATCCTGATACGTATCATCTCGGGATTAGCAGTAAAATACATGATGTTCTACAGGGGGACTATAACAAGTTTTCGGAATACGGCAGCGACTATCCTCTCTCATTTTTAGTGAACTACTACGTGATGAGCTTCTTTGATCTGGATATACCAGCCTACGGAAGAGTATTGTTCCCGGCGATATGGACGATATCATTTGTTCTATTAGTTTATCTGCTGATTGCCAGCTTATTAGATGATCGGGTTGCTTTTCTCTCAACACTTCTCACCTTGACGGGTCTGCATTTTGTGGAAAGCCATCCATCACCTCACGCATTTGGCTTACTGATGGTTTTGCTGTCACTGGTGCTTATCTACAAGGGAGGTGTGAAAAACAGGATTCTTGCAATCGTAGTCATACTCCTGTGCGTAGTAACGCATCCTGAATCCCCTCTGTTGCTTATAACCTTCCTGATAGGCGGATTTATTATTTCTCTGATCAGCAGAAATAAAACAAATATTTTCCCTCTGAGCCTGGGAGGCGTCCTCATGATATATGTGGCATGGATCAGCTGGGCCCTGTTCCATGGCACTTCATTTATGAAGGACTCAATCATGAGGGCTTTATATAAAACAATAACACTGGAGTTTATCTCAAGCTTAAGTGAGGCCTCAACATTAGCATATAGCATATACGGTGATTTCGCAATATTAAGACACTCCCTGATACTGAGTTATGGGCTGATGACTTTCCTTATCTTCCTGAATAGGTTTGAGATAGGAGGTGATCTGAACCTGAAGAGGATTATAAAGACTAATATACGGAATTTTGGTGAAAAAAGGATGTTATTTCTTCTTCTGATATTCTTCTTCACAGTGGTTATGTATGCATTTGGAGTGCTTTGCACCATGATAATCAGACAACGAGCCCTGATTTATATGGTAATAGCAGCATCGACATTCATCTCAGCGGGTATCGTCTATGACGTTTTGAGCCCTTCAGGGAAGGGACATATCAAAAAGTATCTGGGGATAATAGCGTTATTATGGATCGCGCTTTTATCGTTTATGTACCCAACTGCCTCCTACTATTATGCATCATTTGGTCTGGTCCCAACATCCGAATTCAGTGGTATGAAATACCTGGCAGACGGGATGGATATGGATGGGAGGAACATACTCATATACCGGCCATCATGTCTTACGACTGTCTTTGATGTGGGAATCAGATATGAGGATTTATGGACCCTGAAAAAAAAGGAGGAGGTTAATGAGAGCTTCTCAGAAATGACAGAGGACTGGTCGGATGTCGTATCCCTACAAAAAACAGGATATTATGAATTTGCGGCATCAGAGGATATGTCATTTGATGACAACGTGATAACTAGACTCTCAGATTTCGCCGATAACTCAAATGCATTCAACAAAATCTACTCAAATCCCACAACCGTAACCTATCTAAACAGGAATGAAAGGGAGAGATTTGAACTATGGAGATCATGGAATCTAACCGGAACATAGATGTCTCGTTTGTTATCATAGCGAGAAATGAGGAAAAAAACATCGGAGGTTGCATTAAGTCAGTTCTCGATGCAGCTGAAGACATTGATTTTGAGGTGATAGTTGTGGATTCAACATCCACCGACAGGACACGGGAGATTGCAGGCAGGTATCCTGCAAAGATTGTGGGTTTATCAGGCAGCAACAGGCTGACTGCATCTGCCGGAAGATATGTTGGGAGTTTATATGCTAAAGGAAAATACATATTTTTTGTGGATGGGGATATGATTCTTGATCCCGGGTTTTTACCTCATGCCATCAATTACTTGAGTGAAAACAGCAACATTGCGGTATCCGGATGGATAACCCAGGGAGACACGTTCGACCCGTATTTAAAGACGATTGGAGATAGCCTGAGGGAGACACGGGTTGATGAGGTTAAGGGGGTTGAGACGCTCTACGGCACATTCGTACTCAAAAGATCGTCCATACTCGAAGAGAATTTCGATCCCTTCCTGTTTGCAGGTGAGGAAGGAGAATTGTGTGACAGGGCAATAAAGAGGGGATATAAACTGAAATTGCTGCCTCATCATTTAGCACATCACGTGGTGGATAGAAAATTCAGGGTGACAGACGTTATACAAAAAAAGCTGAGGTTCAGTTTCGGTGAAGGGCAGGTACTCAGGCGTTCATTCAGAAATAAAAGCACTTTTTTAAGGTTATATGCGTCCAGATTCAATTTCCTGTATGCTTTATTTGCGTTATCAGGGATGTTAAGTGCTATGCCTGCAATATACTCTGGGCTCTACTACCTACTTTACCTGTGGATTGCCTGCTTTATAGTTTTGATCCTGGTCATGTTTAAGAAATACACCAATGCAAAAGCGGTTGTCTCAATGATGTTGGCGTATTCAATTGCCTGGATTTTTTTCATCTTCGGGTTTATCGCGCCTGTAAAAAACAGGTCTGATTACGAAATAGCTATAATAAAAAAATGAGAGATACATCCAAAATTTTGTTGCTGAACCTGTCTGATCCTCCCGGGATGAGGGTGCACAGGGATTTTTCGGGGGGTTTCGGGACAGCAGAATCAAGAGACGGAGGCGGCGCAGATAAAATGCTGGTTTTTCCAGTGTATATCCCCTATGTCCTGTCCTCACTAAAGCGGAAGAACTATGATGTAGGCTTTATAGACGGACAGGTCCATGGATTAGATGACAAGAACACATTAAGGAAGGTGAAGAAGGCCGATCCCGACATCATAATCTCCATGGTATCCCTCCCATCGCTTTACAGTGACATGTCTCTCCTTGATAAATTAAAGGAGGAGCTTGTTAATACCAAAATAGTTGCTGTTGGAACATCATGTAATGCTCTGGGCGATGAGATCCTATCTAAAAGCAATATTGATTATCTGATAAGAGGAAACTATCCCTTCTACTCACGCCAGGTTACTGAACTTGTTAATTCCATAGAAGAAAGAAGAGATATCAGTGAGGTGGGAGGCATCCTCTACAAAAAAAACGGAGGTGTAATAGAAACTAGGTTAAATAGATACGAACCTGACTTGGATGGTATAGACTTCGACGTATACCGAATGCTTAAGATAAAAAAATATGAATTATACCTCAACGACAGAGATGGCAGGGACTGGAATTATTTCCCGCTAATACATGGTGTGGGATGCCCGTTTTCCTGCATATACTGCCCATACCCCCATGGCTTTGGAAAAAAAATCATATATAAATCCACTGAGAAACTTATGGATGAAATCAGGTTCCTAAGCAGCGAGTACGCAATAGAAGCGTTTCTTTTCCGTGACCAGATCTTTACGTTGAACCAGAAGAGGGTTAAAGAGATATGCGATGAGCTGATGGGAATGAATCTGGATATTAGATGGCTTTTTGAAACACGAGTTGATTCGATAACCCCAAGGATGATAGGGGAGGTAGCACGGGCGGGATGTAATAGAATACATTATGGTGTTGAGACAGGAGACCCCATTTTATTGAAGACTGTGGGTAAACCAGGCGTAAGCCTGCAGTTAATACGGGATATATTCGCTCATACGAGAGATAACGGTATATTCACGATGGCGCACGCCATCATCGGATTGCCGGGTGAAACAAAGGAAACGCTTGAAAATACCTACCGGTTCATATCATCGCTTAGTCCAGACGCTGTCAGCTGGAACCTTGCCACCCCCTACCCCGGAACTGAGTTATTCAACATAGCAAAAGAAAAGGATCTGATAATAGACTTTGACTGGTCAGGGTATACTACAGAAAATACTGTGATGAGAACTGAAAAACTGGATGCCTGTGACCTGCAAAATGCGAGGGATAAGATGAGCAGGGATTTCAGAATAAAAAAGATAAAGGAAACAATACTTGAATCAACCCACAACAGGCAGAGTAGAGAGTTTCTCTTCAGGAGAATAGCTCATCATATGAAAATCATAGGTCACAGATAACCTCTGCCTTCCATAGGCTGGAAAAGGATGTTATGTATGAGAGTCCCAAGCACACTATAGCAGAAAAGATAGTTGTCGACTCTGAGAAGGTTTTTTTATTGTATACGAAAGTATACAAGTTAAAAATTGCGAAGCAATTTTTTTTCATCAGGACTCAACGTTGGAGCTAGGGGGAGGTAGCAGATTATACATTATTGATATGGATGATGCACCTGCGGAAACATTATTAAGGCCCGGGACAAACCTTATTTTTCATATTTATTCTCTCTTTTTAGCTACATAATAAAGCCAAGGTTCAAAATATTTTATTTTATTGTTAAATTTCCCGGTGATCTCCAGCAAATCGAACCCATTATCTCTTAATTGCTTCTCTTGATCAAATGGATTTATGTAGTAGGTTGTAAGCTCTCCGTGTCTGCTTTTCTCCACTTTATATTTTGAGAAAAGTTGCCGTTTGATGATATTTAAGACTATAAATTGCAAAAGCCAGAAGTAATGACAAATACTAATAGAAGCAATCTGCCAGGGATTATGAGTGCTAAACACAAAAATTCCCTTGGATTTTAGAATTCTATTAATCTCCTTTAATGCTGTGATTCTCTTTTCCTCAGGGTATATGTAATCAATGCCATTAAAGGAAAATAGAACATAGTCAAAAGACCTATCCGGGAATCTTAAATCAGAAGCATTTCCTACCCTGGTATCTACATTTGGGAAATCAGCTTTAGCTTTTTCAATCATCGCCGTAGAAATATCAATTCCAACTACATCAAACCCCATTTCATACAAAGGGAGTGTCGTTCTTCCAAGCCCGCAACCTATATCTAAAACTTTTGCATTGCGTTTTGAAAAATATTTCTCAACTATTTTTTTCTCTAATGAGGTTAACCCAAATTTATCATATACTGCGAGTGCTTTAGGAGAGGAAAATGATTCTAAGTTACTTCTTTCGTCCTTTGTGAGTTTGCTTTCCATTCTACCTGCCTCTTTTGCCTAAATGATTTGCTAAGCCATATAAATGTTGTGCAAACCAATAGGATTTAGAAGGCTATTCTCCCAGTTTAGGGGGGAGTGACATCATCTATTAGATATTGAAGCAAAAATACTGTTGAAACTAAGGGGAAAACAACAAACAGGGCAGGGAGTTCCTCTTCAGGAGAATAGCTCATCATATGAAAATCATAGGTCACAGATAACCTTTGCCTTCCATAGGTTGTCTTCCTTCTTAACAGATATCTCGTGAT
>CBFCYF010000050.1:0-13277 GCA_965602195.1 uncultured archaeon
TTGAGTGGTGCCATGACCTGGGGATGAGAGAGTTAACAATCTACACGCTTTCCATTGAAAACATAAGGAACAGAGGGAAGGCTGAGGTATATGCACTCCTGAATCTGTTCTCTAAACAGGCCGTTGATGCACTGAATGATAAGAGGATCGCTGAAAGAGGGATAAGAGTCAATATTTGCGGCGACAAAGAATATCTCTCAACCGTAAACCCCCTTGGGGCGAGTGTGGTTGAGAGATTAAATGAACTGGAGGAGTCCACAAAGAAATTCAATAATTTCAACCTGAATCTGGCCATCGCATACGGGGGAAGACAGGAGCTGATAAATGCAACAAGGAAGGTGGTGGAGGACGGTCTTGAGATAAACGAGGAGAATATCGAGAGAAACCTGTGGATAAAGAACTCTCCTGAAGTAATAATCAGAACCGCAGAGTCTAGGTTAAGTAATTTTCTTTTATGGCAGTCGGCTTATTCTGAGATCTACTTTGTAGATAAGCTGTGGGGTGAATTCGAAAGAGAGGACCTCGCAGGGGTTCTGGACGACTACAACAGTAGAGAGAGGAGATTCGGAAAGTAACAGGATGAAGAAAAAGATTATGGTAACACTGAATGAGGAGCAGTACAATAATCTTCAGAATTCTGGCGAACTAGGAGACTCTGACTCCGAAAAACTGAGAAATTCATTTCTCATCTATGACGCCCTGAAGGATCTATTAGAGGTAATAAAGAAACTGAAGGAATAGCTGAAATTAACCAAAGAGAGATGCTAGTCCCTCTGCAGCCTCCTCTTCGCTCTTCTCCTCTTCTTCCTCTTTCTCTTCTGCCTTAGCTTCTGTTGCTTCCTCTGCTGCGGGAGCTGCGGCGGGTGCGACTGCGGCAACAGGGGCCTGAGTCTTAATCGCCTCATCGATATCCACACCTTCCAGTGAGGAAACCAAGACCTTCAATCTGGCCTTATCAACCTTTACCCCTCCAGCCTTCAGCACACTCTCCAAGCTCTTCTCATCAACCTCCTTGCCAGCAGAGTGCAACAACATAGCACCATACAAGTATTCCATATTATCTCACCTTAAATAATGTAAACTGATAGATGTACCTATACCCTTTAGAATATATATTTAAAAAACACTAACTTTCCAGTAACTCCGTTATCTTCAACACAGCATTCTCTATACATATTAAGACCATACCTAGATTCGCCCCGGCATTTGTCATAACAACAAGCAATACACTTTGATTAATATCCGTAACTATAATGTCTCCATCCTTCGACTCGGTGATAATCCTATCAGGGACCGGCTTCTTTAGATTAATAATCGCCCTCCTGGCAGCACCAGACATAGTTGCACCAAGAGCAGCAAAGGTTTCTGGTTTAAAACGATAAGATAGATAATATGCTATAACCAACCCATCCCTTGATGCGATTACAGCGGCTTCGATATTCCCTGCGTCATGTAGATTCATGAGTACATCTTCAAGACGGTTCCTTATGGTTGACATCTTATATGGGTTTCACTACAGAGGTTCTCAACTCCAAAAAGGCTGCAGCTAGAAATGCTACAGCAGCCGGAACCAGTGCGAGCTCGGTCATATCCATAGCTTCGCCAAGATCACTTCCCAAAAACCCTGGATTTTCACCAAAAAGATATAGTTCCTCATCCGAGAATTCAATGATGTTGGTGATTGAATACAAAATCAGAAAAAGAATTCCCACAGACAGCAGCAACCATGCTGATGAAACATGACAGGTTAACCTCCTCATTCTCATCGCATAGTGGAGGGATACCACCAGAAACACCATGCTGATAGAGTTTACAATAACACAAATCATTTCAACACCACCAAATGCTCAGCTGATTTGAGAGTTCGATAGACTCCTAAGGTAAAGAATATCGAACCTGCCATAAAGGAGATATGTTCCACGTAGTCGAGAAAACGCAAACCAGGCAGATTATCGAAAATATCGAAGAATGTGGCGTAAGTAAACAGAAGTAATCCGATTAAATACAGGGCGTGTCTCTTTTCTCTGTCCCCTACCTTCTGTTTGATTAGACCGGAAAATAGGATGAGAGTCCATAAAAATATTAGAAATGAAACGATTTCAGCGGGATGTAAGCCGGGGGTTAACACAGACACTTTAATCACCTAAATTAGTTATATCATTAAGAATTACAACATCGCTGTATATATCCTTATAGACCAAGGTAATTGAATTCCTGCACCCAAAAATCTTCAATTCCTTTTGAATTCGCGAAGCGAATTACTTTAAATTGCAAAATAATTTTGGTAGCCAAAATTCTGAAGGAATTTTGCGCTCCTTCCACAGTCGCTCAGTAACACTTTAGAATTTCCATAGAATTCATGGAATGAATTCCTTTCTTTTTCGCCAACATTTTTCTTTCATAAAGAAAAAGGTTGAAGTGTACTGCGCTGGGGTTGGTTTGTAATCACGTCAAAGGGATCAGGGGGCATCACTCCCCCGATAAATCATACAAGAGCCGTCACAGCGCAGTGTTGCCTCCATCTTGCATTGCCATTCACTGATCATGGCATTCTTCGCCAGGAGGCGTTATTATATAGGGTATTCAGGGAATAAATTCTAGGGCTATTTCAGCATTATCTTACCATCTATTAATAAGACTCAAAAAGATAAAGAATAAATATGCTAAATTTTATAATTCTGGCCTACAGCCTGGGTCCGATAGCAGCGATTCCATACGCCCTGCATGAACTCATGATATCTCCCTTAGAGATATTCCTCTATCTCACTATTTTATACATAATCCAGATCCCGGTTATTTTCAAGGTCATTGAATTCGGAGGCAGACACAAGGAGGTATATAAGAAGACGATATTCCGTAAAGCAATGAGATTCAGTAATGAGGAGGAGGTTATGCACTTAGGGGATAAAATAACTGAGGCATTTCAGAGAGAGCTGGGGCACCTGGGGTTTTACTTTGCCATCTCTATCTTCACCATGCTGTTTGGCATAATATGGGCTGCCTTATTCTCCTATGCGCTGATGGTGAAAAGGAAGAGGGCGGTGTTTTCCATAGCCGTGGGGGTGGTCCTAGGTAATGTATTCTGGCTTTTACTGATTTCATACTTTAGAACCATGATAACTACGGTGGATATGATGCTCATTGCCTTAATAATCCCTCTCCTGATTTACGGAAGTATGAGGGAGATGAGGGTTATAAAGAACATAATACATAAATTCAGGTTAAAAAGAAGGAAAAGACAGGTTAATTGATTTTCACTGCCTTCTTTTTTAGCTCAGATCCACACACCTCACATATCTCATCTCTAAGGGAGTACTCCCTCCCGCAGCCACAGCAAATCTTTTTCCATCTTAGTCTCCTGCGGATTCCATCCTGAACACTTACCTCGTATTTAACGGACAGGTAACCAGCTACGTTCTGGATTCTGTAGTCATCACTTATCAGCTTGGCACTGATTTCAAGGGCAATTGCGAGCACATCAATATCGGCTTGGGATAACTCCGGCAGGTCTCCTGTCTTTCCTGCGGCCTCCTTCACCTTCACTATAGATTCATCCCCGGGATCCCTGACCGTGATATTTCCTGCATTAATAGCGGAATTGATGGATATTTCAGCGACCTCATCCAGCAATTCTCGAAGGACGCTGTTCGTAACTATGAAATTGCCTTTGGAGAAATTCAGGTCAGAGTGCAGGATTCCGGATGTGTCTAAAACAACAGGGGTCATCTGATCTTTGCTCCGGGCTTTGTTTTCTTTTCCGGGGCCAGAAGAATAGGTTCTCCCTTAGCATCTGCGGCTAGTATCATTCCCTCGGATTTCACTCCCCGGATATGGGTTGGCTCCAGATTGGTGATCACAACAACCTGTCTCCCCACCAGCTCCTCTTTCTGGTATTTCTCCTTAATTCCGGCCACCAGCTGTCTCTCTCCCAGATCACCTAAGTCTACTTTGAGCAGGTAAAGCCTGTCTGCTTTAGGGTGGTCGCTGACTTCTTTAATCTCAGCCACCCGGATGTCCATCCTCTTGAATTCATCAAATTTTATGTCTTCCATTTTTGTTTTTAATTTCAGGTATTTATCTGTGAATGCCTCAATTTTTTCATCCTCGATTTTCTCGTATAACGGCTTGATTTCAGCAATTTTGTGTCCGGCTCCTATGGAGAGTTCCGCCGCAGAGTCCCATCCATCATCTCCCACTGCGCCTTCCAGGTTGAGCATCTCCCATATGCTTTCTGCTGAATGAGGGAGGAGGGGGTACATTATAATGCTTATGGTTCTCACCAGATTAATGCAGAGATGTAGTGTGGTGTCATTTTCTGTCTTCCAGGGTTCCTTGTGCTGAAAGTATTCGTTTCCGTGATGGACCAGAGCCATCATCGAGGATAATGCCTGTGAAAACCTGAATTCCTCTATGTTCCTTCCGGTGTCCTTTACGGCTTTATTTATCGCATCTATGAGTTCATTGTCTATTTCCTTTAAATCCCCTGGTTTAGGCACTACACCGCCTTTTTTATCCCTCAGGAAGCTCATAGTCCTATAAATAAAATTCCCCAGAGCCGCAAGCAGTTCACTGTTAACTTTGTGCTGGAACTCCCCCAGAGAGAAATCTGTATCATGTCTTGCCGGGTTTATACTCAGCAGATAGTATCGCAGATAATCCGGGGGGAATTCTGAAAGCACATCATGAAGCCATAGAACCCACCCCCTGCTTGTGCTCATCTTACTTCCCTCAAGAGTCAGGTATTCATTGGATGAAATCTGCCAGGGTAGATTATAATTCTTGTGAGCCATCAGCATGGCGGGCCATATTATGGCATGAAACGGGATATTGTCTTTGCCTATGAAGTGGACTATCCTGCATTTTTTATCCTTCCAGTACTTCTCCCATTCCCTGGGTTTGTCTGTTTTCTGCGCCCACTCTATTGTTGAGGATATGTAGCCGATGGGTGCATCAAACCATACATAAAGCACCTTCCCATCACTTCCCTTAACAGGCACTGGGATGCCCCAGTCCAGATCCCGTGTTATGGCTCTATCCTGCAGTCCCTCCTTCAACCATCCGAGGCTGAAATTCCTGCAGTTATCGGGCCAGTGTTTGTTTTCTGAAATCCAGTCTTTCAGCCTGTCATTGAATTCACTGAGTTTAAAGAAACAGTGCTCTGTTTCTTTCATTCCAGGGATCCCATGACATAATATACAGTAGGAGTCTATCAGTTCATGGGGCTCCAACTGCTTTCCGCAGACTTCACATTGATCTCCTCTCTGCTCTTCTGCCCCGCAGTAGGGGCAGGTTCCCTTAACATACCTGTCCGGAAGAAAACGCATACATTTACCGCAGTAGGGTCTCTCCACGGTTTTTTTATAGATAAAGCCTTCCTCCATTATCCTGAGGAAGAAATCCTGAGACATCTTATAGTGGAGGTCTCTGGTGGTTCTGGAGAAATTATCGAAGCTTATGCCGAGATCAGAGAAGGCTTTTTCTATCATTCCATGGTATTTATCCACCACCTTCCTTGCTGTGACCCCTTCTCGTTCGGCAGCCACCGCTATCGGAGTACCGTGCTCGTCGGTACCGCAGATATAGACAACATCATTGCCCTTTAATCTATGATATCGGGTGTAGACATCTGCTGGGATATATGCTCCTATAGCATGCCCGATGTGTAGGGGGCCGTTGGCGTATGGGAGTGCCGAGGTAACCAGGATGCGTTTTTTTTCCGTTTTTGGCATATACTCTATTTGAAACAAAGAAATAAATTCTAGTGTTTATTTAAGCCTTTGGGTCACACTACCCTCCACAACTTGCTGAACTTCCCTCTCCAGTACCCGAAAACCCGAATCCCGGGCTCGGGCTAGCTGTGGATAACTCCTCACTGCATTCATCCGGCTTCTCCTTAAAGCCTGCACAGACGATGTCGAGTAGGCTCTTGGGGTCTCTCCCAAAACTCGGGACGTTAACTCCATTCACTGCAAGACCGGGTGAACCCCCGATCCCGTATCTCTCGTTTTCCTCTTTATGTATATCAAACACCGGGAAGCTCCCGCTCAGCCAAGTTGACTTGTCCTCATAGTTTTCCGTTATCTTGAATTCCAGGTCTGTTTGATTGATGCATATCCCTAATTTTCCTCTATCGATTCCGGTTTCCTCTAAACATTCATCGGTGTTTCCTTCCTCAAGGAAACAACTCATATAGTCGAGGTATTTATCTGCCTGATCTTTCTGAACGCAGTATTCTAGTGTTTGTTCATCGATCTCTGTTTTACCGTGCATTACATAGCTGCAGAATTTTATGGAGAAATCGATTTTATCGCCGAGAAGTTTTGCTACAGGCAGCATACCCTTCTCGGTTTGGGTTCCATAGGGGCAGTGGGACATTACAAAAAGCTCTACCACTGGTTTGTCCAGTTTAGGCATACAAACAAATTTATTTTTGCAGGTTGGGTCGTCACAGTCCACCAGTCCGTCATCGTTATCATCTATGCCATTATCACAGATTTCCGCGGTTGGGTCGAATCCTGCACCGATTCTCAGAGAGTAATAGTCACCTACCTCCTCCATGTAGCCCTCGACATTGCCGTAATTTTCTGAGGATTCTATGGACTTATTGAAGAGTAAAGCAGGTAGATACTTAAGACCGAGGTCCTGGTAGAGTTTCTTCCCGTCATCTGTTGCGTAATCTATCTCCCCGACATCTAATTTCGGGAACATCATCTTTAATTGGGAGATGACTGAGGTGACATCGCATTTATCGCATCTCTTGTCATTTAACACAGTTAATTTGATGTCCACCGGCTCCACTATTTCGACCAGAGTCACGTTGAAATAGAGGGTTTTGTTTGCAAGAGGACCTACGGGGTAACCCTCCTCTTGTGGGATTTCTATTGTCTTGTCCTCACCCACTAACATACCTATCAAGCCATCATTGAATCCCGGGATAACCATACCGCTACCCAGCATAACCATTAATGGCTCATATGGTCTTTGAGAATCATACAACCCTGCTTCTTTTGCTATTGATTCTATCGACGTATCGAATATTGTTCCGTTCTCAAAATAGCCTACGTAGTTGACTTTGGCCATATCGCCGTCCTTAACACCCTCAACACCGGGGATTGTCGTTGGTGTTATGTCAACTGTTGTTGTGGTATCCTCATAGTCGATAACAGCACCGGTTGGGGCACTGAGCCCGAATAGGAGGTAGCCTAATCCAACACCAAATACTAATGCAAACAGGGCAATGCCTGCCATCTTGAGCGTTGTGGTCTGACCTGATGGAGGGATAGTCTCTTTAGCTTCTGCTTTTATTTCTTCCTCTTCTATCGGTTTTTTTTCTGTTTCATCGACTCCTTTTTTCGTGATTTTATCATCCATTTTTCAATATTGTTCAATTTGATAGGTGAGTTATATATGTAATTGAAAATTTAAAAACCCTCATACACCCATCTCTGGACATTCCTGAAAGAAAAGTAGTTGGGCCGCCTGGTTAAGAGCCACTAAACTAACTAGTTTATCTCCCCGTAGCCTGCTACTATATTGCTCGGAACAACATAGGAATCACCTCTCTCGTTCAGTTCCACCGGCATATACGTATTTATATTCTTATTCGTAATATGTGCTACTTGGTGTTAGTCGGCTTTTCACTTATCTGTTTCAGTTCGCAAAAGCTGGAAGGAAAAAGTTAGATTCAGGATTAAATATGAAGTGGAGATATTTCGATATTGGCTTGGTGGATCCTTATAAGGCGATGGCAGTACATGAGGCGATGTTCATTTCTCGTGTGGAAGGGAGGAGCCCGAATACCCTGTATCTGGAGCAATACAACTCAAAGTCTGTGTTTTTAGGATACCATCAGTGTGCTGAGGCGGAACTGAATCTGGATTATTGCAAGGAGAATGACATTAAAGTAGTGAGGCGTTCAACCGGGGGAGGAGCGGGTTACATGGACCTCAAGCAGCTAAACTATGAGGTGACGGTGGATAGGAAGGAATATAACATCCCACCTGATTTTGTGGGGTCCTATGGCAGAATAATGGATGGTTTCGTGGAGGCATTGAAATACCTGGGATTAAAGGCGGAATTCAAACCCATAAATGATTTAATCGTCAATGGCGGGAAAGTATCCGGGGGATGTATGGCACGCAAGGACACTATCCTTCTGCAACATGGGTCGCTGTTGGTTGATTTCGACCTGGATGCCGCCTTTAAGGTACTGAACGTTCCGAAGATAAAATATGAAAGTAAGGGGGTGAAGTCAGCTAAAAGCAGGGTTAGTTGGATAAATAAGGAATTGGGTTATGAGGTTGACTTAAGTGACCTGAAAGATGCAATCAAAAAGGGTTTCGGGAAGTCCTTTGGAATAGAGTTTGAGGATTCCGGGTTAACCTCCTATGAAGAGGAGCTTGTCCAGGAGTTATTGCCTAAGTATCGTTCAGAAGAATTTATTTATAGGATGTGAGTTATATGAGAATCAACATATCAGAGTATAAACAGGGACTGTATAAATCAACAGGGGGGTTGATACGGGTCTTTTTAAAAGAGAAAAACGGAAAAATAGGTGATATCCTACTCACCGGCGACTTTTTTATATTCCCTGAGGAGTCCCTTGATATAATGGCTCGATCCTTGAAAGAGGTTACCTTAAATAAAGATGCAGTACTGGACAGCATTAAAGAGACATATCTCAGGGAGAATATAGACTCTCCTGGCACAACCCCCAAAGATTTTGCAGATGCAATAATGGCTGCGATTGAATAGAACCTATTATAAAAATCGTATTTGTTTAGAGAACTACAAGTGCAGGAAACCTACGGTTTCCTGCCCTTATCAATTCTGTCCCTCTTCCTGAATTTACAGATTTGGCTTTAAAGAATAGGTAGATACTGCTCTAGTTCATATTGACTTACATGTGTTCTGTACTTGTCCCACTCTATCTTCTTGTTCTCTATGAATTTCTCAAATATATGGTCGCCCAGGGCATTTCTCACCAGATCACTTTCCTCTGTCAGCTTAATGGCCTCAAGCAGGTTACTTGGCAGTGTCGTTATCCCTCTTTTATCCCTACCTGCTTCACTCATCTCATAGATGTCCTCCTCTATAGGATCAGAAAGCTCATATTTATTCTCTATTCCCTCAAGTCCCGCGGCCAACATCACACTGAAGGCGAGATACGGGTTGCAGGTGGGATCCGCGGAGCGCAGCTCTGCTCTGGTTGCCTTCTCTTTCCCTGGCTTATACCCTGGAACTCTGACTAATGCCGACCTGTTCCTCCTAGCCCATGAGATATACACTGGAGCCTCATATCCTGGGACCAGCCTCTTATAAGAGTTAACCCACTGGTTTAGTATGGAGGTGATCTCAGGGACATGCTTTAAGAGTCCGGCAATATATGATTTTGCGGTTTTGGACAGCTGATATTTATCCTCTGGGTCGAAAAAGGCATTGCTGCTTCCTTTAAACAGAGACTGGTGGACGTGCATACCACTTCCATTCTCCCCGTAGATTGGCTTAGGCATGAATGTGGCATATACTCCATGCTTTAGGGCTATTTCCTTAACTATCAGGCGGTAGGTCATGCTATTATCTGCCATATTCAGTGCATCGGTGTACCTTAGATCTATTTCGTGTTGTGATGGGGCTACCTCGTGGTGGCTGTACTCCACATGTATCCCCATATCCTCCAGGGTTAAGACTGTATCTCTTCTAAGATCACTGGCTACGTCCAGAGGTGTAAGGTCGAAGTATCCTCCCTTATCTAATCCCTCAGGTGTTCCCTCCGAGCTTTTAAAATAGAAATACTCAAGCTCCGGGCCAACATAGAAGGTATAGCCTTTATCCTCTGCCCTTTTAAGATTCCTCTTCAGTGCCCATCTCGGGCATCCATCATACGGCTTACCGCTTGGCTCCAGCACATCACAGAACATCCTGGCTACCGAAGACTCATCCGGCCTCCATGGAACCAGCTGGAAGGTGCTTGGGTCTGGCATGGCAATCATATCACTTTCATGTATCCTTGCAAATCCCTCTATGGATGAGCCGTCAAAGCCCATTCCGTCATCTAAGGCGGTCTCCAGTTCCTCAACTGTTATGGCGAAACTCTTCAAAAATCCGAGGATGTCTGTAAACCAGAGCCGTATAAACTTAACGTCATTCTCTTGTGTTGCATTCAATACATATTCCTTGTCTTTTTTATCCATTTTAAGGTCCTCTCTTATTTTTTTCATAGGTTATCTCGATTATGTAAATATTTAATTTTATTAAATAAAAATAAAGAATTCATCAAAAATAAAATAAAAATAGGAGAAAATGCTCAAACTGCATCCTCTCCTTTTTCTCCTGTCCTCACCCGTATCGTCTCTTCTACCGGAATCACAAAGATTTTCCCGTCTCCGATGTTACCAGTCTTCGCCGCCTCAACGATTGTATCAACAACCTTGTCGACGTCTTTCAACTTCACAATCGTCTCTATCTTCACCTTAGGCAGTAGATCAACCTTGTATTCTGTTCCCCTCCACTGCTGTATGATCCCCTTTTGTCTGCCGTGTCCCTTCACTTCTGTTACTGTTATCCCGTTGATCCCTATCCCAGTCAACGCTTTTTTAACCTCATCGAATTTCTCAGACCGGATTATTGCCTCAATTTTTTTCATTTTTAGATCACCTCACCTTTTGAAACAGATTTTGCATACACGAAGTCCGGGTACGCTACTACTCCATGTTCCTCGATGTCCAAGCCCGCTAACTCTTCCTCTTCAGATACTCTTATTCCAATACTGTGTTTGAGTATATAAAACAGCAGGAAACCTGTTCCGAATGCCCACAGGAAGCTCACAATCACACTTATAATCTGGCATACGAAGAACCCTGCGTTCCCGTAGAGTAGCCCTGTAATGAAAGGTGCTTCTGTTGCGTAGTTGCCGTAGGTCCCGTCCGCAAACAACCCAAGTGCTAGAAGCCCCCAGCTTCCGTTGAAGCCGTGCACTGGAATTGCGCCGACGACATCATCCACACCATGCCGCTCAAGGAACCAGTAGCCGTAACAAATAACAAATCCTGCTACAATCCCTATTACTACTGCTGCCCATGGAGCAACCCAGGCACAGGGTACTGTTATCGCGACCAGACCCGCTATTGCACCGTTGGCGGTCATTATCACATCCGGCTTGCCGAATTTCATCCAGGTTATGAACATTGCAGCCAGGGCTGCGGCGGCCGCAGCCAGGTTTGTGTTCACAGCTATTACTGATATCCTCAGCTCATGGGCTGAGAGCGTGCTTCCCGCGTTGAATCCGAACCACCCGAACCACAGAATGAACGCTCCAAGCACTATTAATGCGATACTGTGCCCTGGTATTGGTTTAGGCTTCCCGTCTCTCGTGTATCTGCCGATTCTCGGGCCGAGCAACAGAACGGCGGCGAGTGCGACGTATCCTCCTACGGCGTGAACGACGCCGGATCCTGCAAAGTCAAGTGCTCCGTAGCCTCCTCCGAGCTCCGTCATGAAATCCGCTGAAGAAAGCCATCCTCCGCCCCAGAGCCAGTGCCCGTATATCGGGAATATAATCGCGCTTATAACTAGGCTGCATATAACGTAGGTGCTGAACTTCGGTCTTTCTGCGACTGCACCGCTAACTATTGTTGCGGCGGTTGCGCAGAACACCATCATGAAGAACCAGGTCAGTGCGGTGCCGACATCATATGACTCGCCTATCAAGAAGAAGCCGTCTGTTCCAACAAGCATACCGGCTGTGGTGCCCATCATCAGCGCAAAGCCAACCGCAAAGAAAGCAATTCCTCCTACACTGTAGTCCATCAGGTTTTTCATCAGAACGTTTGCGACGTTCTTGGCTCTTGAACAGCCTGCTTCAAGCATCGCAAACCCGGGTTGCATGAACATCACCAGAAAACCGCAGACCAGTATCCACACATAGTCTATTGGCGCCCCTGGATCTCCTTCAAGCGTCTCTGCTCCCGTTGGGTCTGCCGCTGTTACCCCTGGTGTCATGCCCAGCATCACGAGCATGAATACAAGCACTGCAATCAACCACTTCACCATCTTTTTTTCCCTTATTTTTTTCATTTTCATTTTACCACCTCATATTTTATAGAATTTCTCACTATTTATTAATATTATTGAGTACTTATATAAATACTAATCTATTTATTATAGGAATCCTTTATATATAAATGAAAATTTAAAGAATTCATCATTTGAAACAAAACAACCTTCAGAAACGTTGAGATGAAAGTATTACCTTCATTTATCAAATTTCGCCTAATGACGTTCCTTCGGAACGTGATTTATTGCGAATCTCAGATTCACAATATGCGAAGTTTCATATCAGCAAGAAGCGTTGCTTCTTGTCTGAGCCAAGACCGGAGGTCTTGCTCATCATCAGGGGTATTGATGGGTCTTGTAACAACAAACCTAAAAACACCCATCCAGAACCTATACTTACCCTGGGAACCTATACTCTATAATACAAGAACAAAATCAAAATGAAAGGAAAAAACAAGGTAGAAATTCCGGACGGGTACAGCAGCCTTGTTATCGGTCTGTTCTTTTGGGTCGGGATTCTCTCGGCGTTACTGTTCCGTATGATAACCATTGCTGAGCACTACAATCCATTACTTTCAAAGGTGCTGTGGTATATTGGGGTAGTGGGATACCTCCTCTTCTTTGTTCACAGATACAATATCGCCCTGCGAAGGTACAGGGTTATCCAAAATCTTGATCTGCTGAAAAAGATTGAAAACAGAGATAGTCTCGACCCCACTGACTTCGACGGGCTGCGCTATGTCATGTGGAGCATCAGCGTGTCAAAAGAACGACAGAACTATATAATGATATCCATATTCTCAATAGCCGCATTAATTGTGGCAGCGATCCTCGATTTTAGATTAATCTAACACAGCGTTTAATGTATTCGTCTAAGAAGTATCAGAATCGCCAACAACCGCCCTGAACCTGTAATACTTCCTTACGCATTCTGTCATCTTCCCATCAGAGATTCTCGACATCTCCCCATTGTGTTCCCTGTGGATATCCTCATGGATCGAGATAATCCTTAGATCGTTCTGATCGAGATGAACCTCTACTCCCATTAGCTCACTTAATATCTTTTCAACTCTGGCTTTGGTGGTATCGATTCCACCGGGTTGTTCTACCTCTTTCATGTTCATTATTATATATTGAACGTTTCCATAAATATAACCTTAATTTATAATAAATTAATCAAAATTTTATCGGTTATCTATGGATTTTCACCAGTATTTATATTC
>CBFCYF010000051.1:0-12723 GCA_965602195.1 uncultured archaeon
TCCTCAATTCTGGCTCTTATTATTTTATCCTCAACCAGATACATACCTTCTATTATTTTTCTGGGGTTTGCACCTACCCTATTATATTCCACACCATAACTCAACAGTTCATAATCTTTAATCGTGCTGGGAAGCAAAATAATGGGATATTCCTTAGTTTCACTCTCATCAATCTGTCTGATTAGCTTCTCTGTAAATTCATACACTATTTCTTTATCATCAACGATTACTATCACGGTATTGTTCACTCTAAACTGGCAGACATACCAGGTTGCGGGATAGCCGGAAGTATGTACTATCCCACACAATACGTCCCTGTTCAGGATGGATCTATGTGAAGAATTTTCTTCGGGAGAAGCAAGACTACGCCAGCCATAAATAGCGAAATTAATTATCTTCGACATCCTATCTTCTGCCGATTCCTCTGAATCATAGACCTCAATGAACTGATGTAGCTTATTGGGGCCATAGTTGAGATACGCAAGAAATAAAACATGCTCTTTATCATAATCTGTACGAACGAAGTCTGGGTTTTTATTGTTGTTGAAATTCATTCCCTTGCTATAGACATCATAAACCTCATAATCCGGAAAACATCCGGGGAAGGAGTAGGTATATCTATAATATAAATAATAATTGAGTATTGGATCAACCCCCATCTTTAAATCAGAGATATCCACTAAGGTTGTAGTACTCTCCTCCCTGCTTTTTTCAATACACCCAGAAAACAACACCAGGAGAATTAATATTGTAAATAATATTACCTGATTTTTAACCTTCATCTTATTTTATTATATCTATTCGAATAAATAACCGTGACAGCAACAAACAAGCATATTGTTGGTGGATTAATTCTGGTTTTCTGTGTGATTGCTTTTTATTTTCTACTGGTTCATGGGGGATCAGCCTCGAATGAGGTCGTAGTCTATGTAGCCCACGACCAGGATTACTCTGAGCCGATATTAAAGGCGTTTGAGGAAAAAACAGGTATCAGGGTAAAGACAGTTTATGATACGGAGGCAACGAAAACAGTGGGTTTAGTTAACAGATTAATAGCGGAGAAGAGCAGACCTCAAGCAGATGTGTTCTGGAATAATGAAGTCAGCAGGACGATTCTGTTAAGGAATACAGGGGTTTTGACACCATATAAATCTCCTAACGCAGAGGATAAGCCGGGTATCTACAGAGATGGGCAGGGGTATTGGACCGGTTTTGCAGCCAGGGCGAGGGTTATAATCTACAATACCCGGTTGATTAGTGAAGAGGATGCGCCGAAGTCAATTTTTGATTTAACGAACGAAAAATGGAAAGGTAAGATAGGCATCGCTAACCCCCTCTTTGGAACAACCGGGTCACATGTTGCAGCTTTTTTTGCCTTATGGGGAAATGAAAAAGCTGAGAAATATTTCAGGGATCTGAAGGAGAATGATCTGAAGGTTGTTGAAAGCAATGGCATGGTTCGAGACCAGGTTGTTGCCGGAGACCTCTATATGGGTTTAACAGATACGGATGATGCAAATGATGCCATCGTTGAGGGAAAAGCAGTTGCGATGGTGTTCCCTGATCAAGGCAACAATGAGACTGGCACACTGATAATACCGAATAGTGTGATGCTGATTAAGGGATCAAAAAACCCAGGGAATGGAAAAAGATTGATAGATTACCTGCTGAGCAAGGAAGTCGAGCAAAAACTTTCTGAATCAAAAGCAATGCAAATGCCCCTCGGCAGGAATGTTCCTCATCCAGAAAATGTGCCGGCTGTGAGTGAACTGAAGGGAATGCAGGTTACCTCATATGAGATCTATGATAATTTGGAGTATTCCCAGAGATTTATCCAGGGATTACTATTAAGCTAAATGTGAATAGAATGAATTGGATGGGTGTTAGGATAGATACCAGATTTCTGTTGAAAATATCTTCCATATCCCTTTTTTTCATCCTAACTATTCTTCCACTCATCTACCTGTATGCATCCAACTTTTCCTTAGACGATTATTTTTGGATCTTGAAGGATAAGAGGCAGCAAGAAATTTTTTTAAGGACGATGCAGTTAGGCTTAGGTACCATGCTTTTGAGTGTTATTTTAGGTGTAGTGGTTGCTGTGCTTCTTGAGTATACTGATCTACCATTCAGGTCATACCTCAAGATCCTGGTTCTAATCCCTCTGTTGATTCCACCCTACATTACAACCATATCATGGCTTATGTTTCTTGGGAAAGCCGGGGATTTTGCGGAACGATGGGAGTCGATACCCGGGAGACTGATACAGCAAAACCTTACCTCCTCTTTTTCAATCCCAACCCAAAAAGCAACGCCGTGGTATCTCCCCTTTGATATCGATGTCTACAACGTAGAGTCCGCAATTTTCATACTCTCATTTTGTCTCTTTCCACTGGTTTTCCTGATAACATCCTTCGCATTAAAAAACATCGACTCAAGATTGGAGGATGCTGCAAGATTGCTCTACCCTAAAAGAACAGTACTTAGGAAGGTGACTCTTCCACTAATTTTACCTCATATTATAGTGAGTGGATTATTTGTCTTTATTTTCGCAGTCTCTGAACTTGGTGTACCGTCTGCCTTGAGAGTTTATACTACCGTTATGGAGATATTCTCTCATTTCAGTGCCTTCTTTGACACAACTCAGGCAATAGGAATATCCTTCCCCCTGGTATTATCCATAGCATTTCTCATCCTCCTCATCCATCTACTCTTGGGGAGGAGGTCATTCATCACTGTTTCCTCCTTTTCCAGGAAGGGAAGTTTAATCAAGCTTACCCCAGCACAAAAGATTCTTAGCCTAGTATTCATCAGCATTCTCCTGCTTATCTCATCTTTCATTCCGATGTTTGTGTTGTTACTCCAGTCCAGATTCATGTTCATAGATGCATTTCTAAAGGCAGAGGATTCATTCTTCAACACCCTCTTCCTGGGAATTTTAAGTGCCACTTTAATGGTGGTATTGAGTTTTTTCGTTGCCTTTTTTTCTGGTAGAGGGATGGATCCGATAATTCTTTTCCCACTCATCCTTCCAAGCGCTGCTGTTGGTATAGGCCTTATAGTGATATGGAATAATGACCTTACCGGAGCAATCTATGGCAGCTTCCTCATATTGGTGATAGGATACCTCGCGAGATTTCTCCCTTTCACGATAAAAACCCTTTCACCTTTCTTCGAACAGATCCATCCCTCCTTGGAAGAATCCGGGAGACTCTCTGGAGCTTCATTTTTTAGAACAACAAATGAGATTCTGTTACCCCTGATGAAGCGGGGAATACTAACTGCATGGGTGGTGGGTTTCATTCTCTGCTTGAGGGAGTTGACGATATCTGTATTAGTAACGCCTCCCGGATTTCAGACCCTGCCCAACAGAATCTTCACATTATACCATTGTGGAGAGATAGAGAGTGTTGCGGCTCTTTCCATAATCCTCATTTCAATGATACTGGCGCCCGTTTTTTTATTCGTGGTGGGCAATAAGATAATAAAGAAATGGCATACATAAAACTCGAGGATATAAGTAAATCCCTTAACGGAAGAGACGTGCTCTCTGGTCTGTCCTTGGAGATAGATAAAAATATGATTTTTGGTATTCTAGGTCCATCCGGGAGTGGAAAAACTACTCTCCTAAGAATATTATGTGGATTAGAGACTCCGAATAGCGGAAGGATATCCATTAATGATGAATCTATTTTTGATTCTAAAAAGAAGATAAATATTCCTCCAGAAAGGAGAAATATGGCAATGGTATTCCAGGATTTCGCTCTTTGGCCTCATTTAACGGTAGAGAAACACATCGACTTCGTTTTAAGGGCTAGAAAGATTACAGAGAGTGGACGTAAATCTTTAATCCAAGAGTATCTGGAATTACTCCAGATGGGAGGAAAGGCTGACTCATACCCCGGGGAGCTTTCGGGGGGGGAAAAACAGAGGGTTGCCATAATTAGAGCTTTAGCGCAGGAACCAAGGATTTTGTTGCTAGATGAGCCTTTCTCCAATTTAGATCAGATATTGAAGAATGATTTTAAAAGAGAGATCAAATCAATTCAGCACAGGTTTAAAGCAACTATTTTATATGTAACACATAATTATCTCGACTTAATTGACATGACAGACAAAATCGCGGTGATGCAGAATGGAAAAATAGTTCAGCATGGCACAACAAATGAAGTCTATGACAACCCAAAAAATGAGTTCGTGAGTAAGATTTTGGGGGGGAAGTAATTTATCAACCATACGATGCCAATCCATGACTCTCTGCGAACATTATAGCTAGAACATCCGTTATATGGGCTCCGCTGGAATCCATGAAAGATATTGCTATACCGTTACCACTTCTCATATGAACCGGTGCTATGCCTGCAAACATATGGTTTCCGTAGGCCAATGTGGTCATCTGATCTCCGCATCTCCCGAATCTTGCCTGCCCAGCTGAGTTGCCATCTTCGTCATAAAAATAAGCTGATTGGTTTGCAGCTATGAGGAATCTTCCATCCCCATAGGTCAGATCATGCACACACCTCAAAGCTGATGTTTTCTCTGCGATGAAATCTCCGGTTGAGATATTATATAAAAATAACCTTCCAGTACCTCCAACGGTTACAAGATAATCTCTTTCTCCTGCAGCAACATTTGGTTTAACATATCTGGAGCGATGCATTGTACAACCTGCAGTGAGTCCATCTCTTATAAGGAATCTGTCTCTAACCTTGCTCCCATTTATGCCATATATCATTCCATACACCGCTGAAGATGATTTATCATACCATACAATGAAAAGCCTATCTTTTCCTCCAAGAGCCATGTCACCTTCCGGAAATCTGGTGGCGCCAATACCATATACACTATACTCAAGATACTCTATTCTGTCAATCCCCACATCCCACGAAGCCACCTTAAAACCATCAAGGTCATACACCTGCATAACACATCCCCCATCCCCCGACTTTGGTGAAAGAAGTAGATAGAATCTATTTTCTGTTTGAACAACACCTACTGGAAAGTATGCATTCAAAGTGGTGAATTTACCTGAAACATCATAGCCATCCCAGTCCAGCACTTTCGCATAAGAATCAAAAGCCAGGAAGAATCTTTCCACTCCAGCGGCTAACACCATCGGATCTTTCCCGGTATCGATGTTAAATTGGGATCTCCATGTGCTTCCATCCATGTTAAATATTGCCCCCTCGATATCGTCAGGGGTATACCCAGCATAAGGAAATACACATCGCCCTACCATCAGGAATCTTCCACCTTCAAACCCTGGAGGAAGTGTTGTTGAGGTTGAGGTCTCCGAAGGTTTTTCAACACACCCAGGAAGCAATACAACAAAGGCCAGTGTTAGGATTAATCCTGGCAGAAGTAACGTCTTGTTTTTCATTATTTTTCTGATTGCTTACTAAGGCTTGTCTCAGGGACGTGTTTAAGAATTCCATCTTAAACCCTAAAAGTTGACGCCTCTAAGCATTTAAGGCATCATAAAACACTAAACAGATTGGTGGTGGAGGTCTCTATGTTCCTGAAGAATCTCCATCAAAACAAAACTCATGGGTCTTCGTATGCTATCCTTCCTGGTTTTTCTGCCTTAGCAGGCCTGAAGGGTGTCCAAGCCTTGATTTCGCTTCCATCTCTACGCAGAAAGGTAGTTCCAACTCCATCAGGACCTACTCCATGAGCTTGTTCCATCACTCCATAGCTTCCGGATCCATAACAAACTCCCGGTTCGGTATCTCCATGACCATGTGTATTTCCTGAATACACCAGATTACCTTGGGAATCATGGATTTCAAACTTGCCATTCCAGCCAGCTAGAATGAATTCACCGCCCTCGCCATAGGAAATCGCCGGGGTTTCTGAATAAGATATATGTGTGAAAAAATCCGCAACTGGATCACCGCTCGCGTCACGTATCCATACATGGTTGCTAGCAACGACAAAGAATCTTCTGTTGCCGAATGCTATTCTTGGCGGCTGAGATGAAGTACCAATTACTGTTTCATCCCTGATCAGTGTTCCATCAGGCAGATATATAGCCTCCTTTATCTCATTCCCGTCTTTCCATACAATGAACAACCTACCCCCGCCATAGGCTGTATCTCCTATGGCCATAGGATAGCTAAAACGCCCACCAGAGGGCATAATACGAATATTAGCTATGGTACTAAATTTCCTTAATGGATTTCCATCCAGGTCATAGACTCTGACCCTCTTTTTGTATACAACGTAGAACTCCCCATTTCCATATGCGATATCTGTACAACCAGTAGTTGCTCCGGTATCGATCTCATCCTCAAAGGTTCCATACACATCATAGATTTTAATGATAGCCCCGCTACATATGAAGAATTTCTGGCTGCCGCCTTTTATGGAGTAGAGGTAATTGATACCCGATATATCAAATTGAGGTACCACGACATCTGCATTCTCATCGAGCATTATACCATCGACATCAGAGAGGCCTCCAACCATAAAGAATCTCGCACCCTTAATTGGAATTGTTGTTGTAGAAGTAGTGGTTGTTGAGGTTGTTGTTGTGGTACTTGTTGATGTGCTGGTGGTGCTTGTTGGAGGAACCCACGGCACGGTTGTGGTTGTCGAGGTTGTTGTTACCGTAGGGATACATTCACACCTGAATTCCTCCACCTGGGTTCCGTGGACAAGATAATTGACTACTGGACAGGCTACTATGATGACGATCAGGCCTATTACGCTATATATAACCCTTCTTATCGCTCTGTTTCTCCCCGCCGTATCTCCACTGGTTAGACACTTAACTCCAGCTACAATCATAATGAGGGTGGTGATAAGACCCATAAGATACCATATAGCGCATAGAATCGATAGAGTGACATCTCCAACCCTCGTTTTTATTATCTCTGCCACCCAATCCAGGTTAAGCTGAGCGGAGACAACCCCAGACAGTAATAAGGAAAGAGCTAGTATTAGAATCCGTTTATTCATGGTTTAAATTAAAATTTAGAGCTTATAACCTAACATGGGCCAAACCTTGGATTACAGTTTCCCCAAGATGCTGGTGGACACTCCAAGCATTCAACGCAGTATTCCCAGGAATTCTGGTTGGAGATTATATCCACATCAAATTTCGTTGCGTTTGCGCAAAAATTCCAGTGCCGATATATCCCCGTATCATTGATGCCTATATCCGGGAGGTTTTTTGGGTGAAATAGATTATCCTGAAAACATGAATCGTATTCTACTACAGTAACTCTCACCTCAACCCCTGTAAGAGAGTAATTTAGCGTATTGGTTATATTAAGCTCCAAACCCATCTGCTCATCTGGACCCGTATTCTGCCAGTTATGGGCTATTATCCATGGATGGGAGAGGGTTAATGGCTTCCAGTATATCATCTCAACTATTCCGGCAGCTATGCCTATTATCAGCAAACCCAGAATAACGTGTATAATCCCTCTCTCTGCCTCTTTCCTTTCCTCTGGATTGGTTGCTGTTTTCCATTTGATCCCATGTAATGCTATCAGGAGAGCTCCAAATCCCGCGGTAATTCCATAAAATAGGGTTTTTATATCAACTACCGTCTCCCCCATGGCTCCCGCTTCCACCAGATTCGTGATCATTAATATCATCAAAATCGTGATCAATTCCTTTTCCATCTTAGGGGATTAAGATATCATCTCAACTAGGGCAGCTGCTATTATCATCGTCAGACCGATTCATAAGAATGACAACCCCCGCCGCGATTCCATACAATATGTAATTGATACCCCTCAAGGGTATCCTCGAATGTCGGTAGAGTCGTGGTTGTAGTGATACAATTAGTAACATCAGAATTACCAGCAGATGATAGCTCCCACTTATCATAATTAACTATTTACGGCTTTGGAATAAATATTTATACAGATATTCTCATCCTGTCTTCATCTCCTCAGTGCCTTATCCAGGAGCCCGGGATCATAGCCGCCCTCCTCCAGTAACCCCCTTAATGTCTCCGGATTCTCTCCATCTCCCAGCTCACCACGCAACCACTCTATTGTAGCCTTATCGTCTTTTCCCCTATCTTTCTTTCTTCTGTACATCACGTAGACGATTACGATGGCAGCTAATGATATTATTAATACAACAACAGCGAGTGCAGTCGCCAAATCCAAGGAAGCTTCCCCTACCGTACAATCCGGGTCTGCCTCCGGCCTACAGTCCGGGTCGCATACACCGTCCTCCAAACCATCACAGTATCTGTCCATTGAACCTGAGGGACAATCACCTGGGCAATTCCCATAACACTCTCCAGAACCGCAGACGCCGTCACCGCAACTGCTTTCCTCACCATATACTGAGAGGGTTATGGAGCATATCACCATAAAAACCAGAAAGCCTTTCCATTTTCTTATTGAAGTCATCCTTATTCCACCCCTAAAAAATGGAGAGTTACTATCAGTTCTCATTTTCCCACAAGCCAGCGCAGGCAGGGTAGCATGTATCCGAAAAACACCTCCACCAAACCTCCCTCTTTCATAGTGCCGGTAAGTCTATTACTTCTTCATCTTCTGTAACTCCAACGTATCTAAACCATACCTCTCCAGAAATCTGAACCTTAATTTTTTTAATTAGCTTCCCATCGTAGCTGCTAACACCCAGAGACTCTGTAGACTTTATCTCCAGGCCCTGGGTTTCAAAATATTCAACAGCTAATTCTATAGCTCTCTCATCTGAAATGGCTATCTCCTGTTTTTCACATTTCTTAGTTTCCTCATTGCAGATTTCACCGGGAATAGAACAAAAACAATCAAGGCAGCAGGTATATGGGTCTTCGTAGGATTCGCATTTTCCATTTCCACAGGTTGGTTTCACACATGTTTTTTCTTCAGGGGAGCAGTATTCGCCTTCCTCACATCCACAGTCCCGGAGGCAGTCAAAGCAGTTCTCGTCTGATTCACAGACACTGTTTCCGCAGACGGAGGTGGAAGAGCAGGGGCCACAATCCTGAGGGCAATTAGAGCAGTTCTCGTCTGATTCACAGACACTGTTTCCGCAGACGGAGGTGGAAGAGCAGGGGCCACAATCCTGAGGGCAATTAGAGCAGTTCTCATCTGATTCACAGACACTGTTTCCGCAGACGGAGGTGGAAGAGCATGGGCCACAATCCTGAGGGCAATTAGAGCAGTTCTCATCTGATTCACAGACACTGTTTCCGCAGACGGAGGAGGTTAGTTTCACACATGTTTTTTCTTCAGGGGAGCAGTATTCGCCTTTCATACACTTACAGTCCTGGGGACAGTCAAAGCAATTCTCCTCCGGCCCACAGACACCGTTTCCGCAGGCAGGCTTACCTGGGATAAACAATAAACTGATTCCAGCAACGATTACAATAAGAGCAACAACAGCAATATAGACATGGATTTTTTTTACTTCCCCTGAATTGTCTTTTCCGCCTAAAGTTTGTATAACCATTTTCATCACATGTTTCTGATCTTTTATATATATCTTTTTTTTATGCCATTAATATGTTTTCTTTTTTCATCACATGTTTTTGATCTTTAGGGTTGGGTCCCCATACAGGCAATTAATATGATATTGATATGATGTTCCTGCACCACAGCTGTAACGGTTAAAGTAATAATTTTTTCCTTCCCTGTAGGCGTCTCCGATTCTTTTTCCCGCAGCAAACCTGGTTGCTACTTCCGCATAAAGGGATCCTATACAACCATCCCCCCCTAAGACAGGACAACTTCCCCCCATACCGCCATAATTTAAGTCAGTGGATCCGAAATAAACAGCTCCGCCATGTTTTAGGAAGGTCATAGTCATAGAACCTGAGGTCGAGGACTTCATCCTCAGATGCCCCCCTCCACAGGACATGACCATCCACACCGCTCTCGAAACATCCAGGCTGTGAATGAAGGAGGGTGTCACGTCCAGGCAGCCTCCACTATAAAGATCAGAACTGGAGGGGCCTGGCCCATGTGCAAGTATCATCACAAACTTTTTTCCACTCAATGCGCTGGAACCTATACAGCCGCAGCAACTACCACACGCACTACAGCTTCCCCCCCAAACAGCTAAACAAAAACATCTTCCTGAATTCCAGGGCCTGTTATCAATTCCCCCGCAGCTCATTATTGGGGCGGTGTAAGGCGACAGACTTAACCCGCCAGCCTTATGTGCATTTATGCTCGTATCCAAAGCATTTAATATCACAGCCAGATCTCCACCGTTTGGATCAGGGAACCTGCCAACACTGATGTCCGGCATATAATTCCCATCGAGATCTATGTCGCCGTAGGGGTCATCTGATCCCTCAGATGAACCAATTGGGGCTTGACTGAATCTGGAGTAGCCGCCAATTATCACGAGATAATGAGCATCTAATTCTGGAATCAGCTGATTAAGAACCGCGTCGATGTTATTCCAACTGCCAGGGCTTGTAACTTTGCTTCCTATTAAGTCAGAGGTTTCGTCCTCATCCAGGTAGAGGAAAATTGAACTTAAACCGTCATTCTGTAGTGCTGACTGATAATCCTTTATTTTGTTTTCAAGTTGTGTTATTTGACCTGCAGAATAAGTGGACTGTAGATTACTTTTTATAGCAGCGATCAGCACATCAAATCTGCAGACACTAATATTGGTATTATTCCTCTCATCAGAGGCTGTTAAATCACAGGAATCAGTAGCCTCAAAGGTGAGGTTGTAAATCCCGGATGCAGGTGGTCTCCCAGCGGGTGAATGGGTTCCGCCATCCACATTAATGGTGCCGGTAGCAAATACCTGCTCATCTACCTTCCATTCCACATAATAGGGAGGCAGGCCCCCGGAAACCGTTCCATTGAATATCTCTGAGCAATTAACGTCGTCATCACCGACTGCGGGGCTCAGGATAGTGGCATTCAGTGGGGGCACTATCCTAATGTTGATGGTGTCATTTGCTTGATTACCAAACCTGTCCTCTACGGTAAATGTTATTCTATGAGATCCTGAACCAAGGGATGCAACATCCATGCTGAAACTAGCGGAATTGCTTAAAACCCCTGATATATTTGATTTCCATTCATAGAGGTATGGCTCAGCCGGTGGATTGAATGGAACCCCGTATCTGCCTTCCCCCTGAAATTCTATCTCTAATCCTGTGACATTAGGGAAGCATAGGGCATCCTTTGGTTTCAGGATATGGGCTTCAAGTTCCTTTAATATGACTTTGACGGAATCCATGTCCTCCATATCATCATCATCCTTAATCTTTAACCAGGCCTCGTATTCCCCATAGCCGGTATAATTATGTTCCGCCGCCATTCCCGTAGCCGTGCCCCCATCACCAAAATCCCAGTTATACTCAACTATTGTTCCGTCAAAGTCTATGGATCTTGAGCCGTCAAAGTACACTAGAATGTTGGGGGCTGAATATGCAACCTTGCCTTCGGGTGGTGGTGAGAGACCCACTCTGGCATCAGCCCACGGTGCCATCGGTCCAAGGATGGTTGTTGTTGCCGGGTACTCCGGGAGGGCCCCTCCGGCGGCACATTCCATAAAATCAGAGAAATCAATTGCTTCAGTGGTTAATGTAACCACCCATGCTACTATCAACAGAATTATAAATCCGATTACGGCATTAATTATTATGTATTTACCTCTCTTTCTGTTAACGGTATCTCCCGTTAAGATAAGGATGCCGCCAACCATAATCAGTATAGTAACTATCCAGGGTATGATCATGAGAGCGAAACATATCAGCTTTATAAGGTAATTACCCAACATGCTCAGATCCTGGGCGGCAACAGTAGATGTAAGGAATAAAAAAATTATGGCAGTGATTAAAATCTCGGATTTCATTCTTCCTTTCTTCTGAATTTGAGGTATATTAGTATTGCGGCAATGATGATAATACCTGCGATGATCAGGGTATAAAATGAAAAGCCTGCTATGCAATCCTGGTCTTCCCCTTCCCTGCAATCCGGGTCGCATCGTCCGTCAGCTATTTTATCGCAGTAGCCGTCTCTTGAGCCTGAGGGACAATCCTTTGGACAGGTGAGGTAGTTTTCTCCGAATCCTGGTTCACAAACCCCGTTACCGAAGATCTTGGGACAGTCTGGATCCACATCAACCCTACAGTCCGGGTCGCATCGTCCGTCCTCCAATGCATCGCAGTAATCATCTCCCCCTCCGGACGGGCAGTCTTCTGGACAATTAAGGTAGTTTTCATTTACTCCACAGATATCATCCCCGCATACTACTGGTCTGGGACAATCCTGTGGGCAATTTGTGTAGTCCTCCCCCTTTATGGATTCACAGGTGCCATCACCACAAACTGCTTTAATACAATCAGGGTCTTCCCTTGGCTTACAATCCGGGTCGCATCGTCCATCAATTACCTTATCGCAGTATCCGTCCAGGGAGCCGGATTTACAATCCTCCGGGCAATTTTTATAGTACTCCTCCTTATCTATCTCACACACACCATTTCCATTACATTTTACCAGTAGGGTTAAGGGGTTTGAATAGAATTCCCCGATATTTGATCCTTTTATCTTAACCGATGCAAAGGGGCAGGTCCAGACTGTTGCTTTCGTTGAGGGTATCTTAAATTTACCCATCTGGGTTGCATTAATCCTGTAACCTATTGTTTTCTTGGAATCCGGTTCCAGGGGGAATGTCCACCTGTAATATAATGGACCTAAGAATGCTGCGCAGTCTGGGTCCTCTATTGAGGTACATCCACAGTCTGGGTCGCAGATTCCGTCTTTTTTACATTCTACC
>CBFCYF010000052.1:0-12554 GCA_965602195.1 uncultured archaeon
AAAGCTAGTGACTGCAATAAATGCAATAATTAAAACAATTACTCCTTTTTTCATTTTAGCTTTTTGATCATTCCTATATCGTACTACCATCTAGTGGCGATATTAACATCACACTTGGTGGACTATCCCCGCTTATTGTAGTTGAGGTGGTAGTGGTTGTGCTTGTTGATGTTGTGGACGTGGATGTTGTTATAGCAACAGCGCCTTCCTCTACCGCGCCCCTGATATTCCCATTGCTCTTATGGGAATCCCCCGTCTTTATGTTCAGATACCTTATCCCTACATCTGCCCTGTAGCAACCACCCGCCATGTACTTACTGGATAAGGTTGGGGTGCCGGAGCAATTCAGGATTATAAATGCGCTATCTCCGGGTTTCATCACCTGACTTGGGGTGGCAGTACATGATACATCACCAACCGCCGCATTCGCATCCGTAACGTTCACGGTGTATCCCCCCTTGTTCTCTACTCTAAGGACTAATGTATTAGAGTCCCTGTATGCCGCCCAATCCGTGGGCATCACCTGAGAAAAAGCTATCTTGTATCTGTCGCATGAAGCCGGTTGAAGAACACCTGTCTGCCATGTCACAACGACAGCTATCGTTATTACTAAGATAATTAACCCGGCGACCGTCAGGAACTCCACTGAGGACTGACCTCTTTTGACTTTAGCAGAATCCATATCATTAATTATGGGGGGGGATGGACTTAAATATCTATTAGCTCATCCATCCTATCCCATCAAATCGAGAAGTGAGAAAAATTAGGGGGAGAGATCCAGGGTTTAATGTAATGTAGCCTCACACTAACCCCCAGCTTCATAGATCAAATTCTTTCTTCATCTCTCAACGTAGGTGACCCTGTGTAAGGCATTATTATTCATGGAATACGGGGATAAATATGGGGGTGGAGGTGATTCAGAACTATTAAGCAGCTGGATTCGGGGCTCAAGCACACTGAATAAATCCAGTTCAGTGGGGCTAAGCGAAGCGCACGCCCCACCTTTCGCCAGCCTTTCTCGGGGTTTGCCGAGGGCAAAGGTGTGTTTCGCCCCCAGGGGCTCAAGCACACTTAATGAATTTAATTCAGTGGGGCTAAGCGAAGCGCACGCCCCACCTTTCGCCAGCCTTTATTAAAGGCTGCTAGAACGTGTTTATTTTTCCTTCTAAGCAGAGTTGGGTGATTTCTTTTATGTTCTCTATTCTGTGGTCTGCTATTTCTTTTGCTTTACTTTCGATGTTGTCTTCTCCTATGATGCTTATGGAGCATATAATGGGTTGGTCTATTGGTTTGCCTATTTGGCTCATCATTCTCACATAGGCTTCATCTGCTCCTGCTTCCACGATATCTTTTGCAATTTCGCTGGTAAGCAGGTTATAGAGTTTACCTACGTGATTCACCGGGTTTTTTCCGGAGGTTGCCTCAAGTGAGACTGGTCTGAAGGGGGTTATCAGGCCATTAGCCCGGTTTCCTCTTCCCACTGATCCATCATCTCCTTGTTCGGCGCTGGTTCCGGTTAATGTCAGGTAAACTGATTTATTTTCATAGTCGTCGCCGGTATTTATGTAGATTTCGATGTCTTTATCTGTGATGCCTGCCGTGAAATTCTTAAGTTTATCCTGCAGTTCCTCGATGGTCGATATGTAGTGGTCCAGGTCAGGGATATATTTTGAAACCATGGCCGCCGCTATGGTGAGGGTGATTTCTTCTTTATTCCTAAATCCCATGACTTTCACATCTTCTCCTACCTCCCTCATATCTATTTTCGTGTTAATGTATCTCTCCGTGTCATACACTAGTTTCTCTGTGATGGAAAAGGGGGCGAAGCCCACCCCGAAGGAGGTGTCGTTTGATTTCGGCATTCTATCTGTTTTGTCGAAGACATGGGTAAGATCAGCTGATCCCTCCCCTAGTCTCTGATCTATTTCGGCGAATGTTTCTATGTCAATATTTCTGAGGGTGTCGGTTAGGTAATCTCTTGCCGCTTTTATCGCCAACTCCGCAACCGGGATTCTATCTTCTCCCACCCGGGTGGTGGCTCTGCCGCTCAGCAGGATATATACTGGCTTTATCATCTCCCCTCCACCGAATACTGGGTTGGCGCCTCCCCCAACTAATTCCACCTGATCTGTGTTGTGGTGGAGGATTCTACCGTACCTCTTATTGTATTCCCCAGATAGCGCCCTGGAAACCGACTCTGCAATACCGTCACAGAGTGAATCAGGGTGCCCTACTCCCTTCCTTTCAACCAGCTCAACGTGTTGTTTTTCGATTGGCTGGGTGCTTGGGAATTCCACGACAATATTTCTCATTCTGCATCACATATGCCGTCAGTAGTGATATCAAAGATGCATTCCCCATCCGGCATGTTCGGGGAATCAATCAATCTCGCAATTCTCTTGTTTCCTTTACCTTTCCTTAGATAAAGCCTGAAGGTTGCGGTGTGTCCAACAATATGTCCGCCGATCGGTGTAGTTGGGTCCCCGAACATTATATCTGGACGTGCCATCACCTGGTTTGTGACAACCATTGCAAGATTATATGGGTCTGAAAGCCTCCTCTGTAGGATATGCAGGAGCCTGTTTAATTTCTGCTGTCTCTCGGCGAGCGTTCCCCTGCCTACATACTCCGCCCTAAAGTGGGCGGTTAATGAATCAACCACCACCAGCTTTGTCCCGTACTCTTTTGCCAGTTCCGCTGCCTTCTCCGCCAGCAGCATCTGGTGATCTGAGTTGTATGCTCTTGCTACATGAATATTCTTTAGAACCTTCTTCGAGTCCAGACCTAATGCTGTGGACATATGCTCTATACGTTCCGGGCGGAAGGTGTTTTCTGTGTCGATATATATTGCTGTTCCATCTAATCCTCCCTCCTCTTTAGGTAATTGCACGTTCACTGAGAGCTGGTGTCCGAGCTGTGTTTTCCCTGAACCGAATTTCCCGAACAACTCTGTTATTGCCTGGGTCTCAACGCCTCCGCCAACGAGATTATTCAGCTCTTTACTGCTGGTGGACAACCTCCCTATCTGCTCTCTCTTTTTAAGAACATCTAAGCCTGTTTCAAAACCCATCCCTCCCACAGACTCCTTAGCGGCACTTATTATCTTTACCGCAGATGCATCGCCGAGACCGACATCCTTTAATTCACCTACAGATGCTGCTGCGACCGCCTCGACACTGGAGTAACCTGAGTCCCTGAGTTTCTCACTCATCTTGGATCCAACTCCCGGTAAATCTTCGATCTCCATTTTTGAGAAATAATATAATAAGATATAAGGATATTAAAAGAAGAGTAAATTAAGGAGACATAATTTATTGTATCTGTAGGGGGTTTATTCCTCGATGGCTTCCATATCCTTGATTATATCTCCCCCATCCACAAGGGAATGCTTTAATACATCTGCTAGGCTTTCTGCGGTCAATATCTCTATATTGCCATAGTATTTTTTCTCGAGTAAAACATCTTTTTCGTTGCTTTTTGGGATGATCACCTTCTTTAATCCTGCCTCTATTGCGGCCTCTATTTTCTGGGTTACTCCCCCAACTGGAAGGACTTCGCCTCTTATTGTAAGTGATCCGGTCATCCCAACCTCCTGGTTCACTTTAATGTTTTTGAGGGCGGAAATCATGGCAACGGCAACAGAAACGCTTGCTGAGTCTCCCTCAACTCCCTCATATGTCTGCAGGAATTGAACGAATATATCATATTTCTCCTTAATGTCTTCGCCGTAGATCTTCATTATAACAGCTGAGACGTTCTGTATTGCCTCTTTTGCTATCTCCCCCAGTTTCCCTGTGGCGATGATCTCTGCTTTCTTCCCCCCTGGTGTTACCTCTGCTTCGATGGGCAGAACCGTTCCCCCCTCACCAAAAACAGCCAGACCGTTAACTCTTCCTATCATCCCGCCCTCCGTTATCAGGATATTGTATTCTTTTTTCTTGCTTAGGTAGATGTCTCCGACCTGCTGCTCAAGGGTTCTGGCAGCTTTTTTACCCTCCAGTACATCATCTGCCGTTACATACTTATGTTTTTTCTCGGTTGCGATATCCCCTGCGGCCCTGATCAATCCCCCGAGTTCCCTGAATTTGAGGGTTATTTTGTCCTTCATCCCTGCTTTTCTTTTCGCCTCCCTTATTATCTCACCTACGGCGTCCTTTGTAAAGTGCGGTATTTTGCCGTCTTTTGAGACCTCCTGGGCCACGAACTGAACCAATTTCTTTCTGTATTCCTCGCTATCGTCTATCATATCATCCATGTATATCTCATAGCCGTAGCCTCTGATTCTGGAGCGTAGGGCGGGATGCATGCCTTGCAAATCACGTAGGTTTCCTGCTGCCACCAGAATGAAATCTGCTGGGACCGGGTCTGTGATAACCATTGCCCCTGAGCTCATCTCACTCCTGCCGGTTATGGCTAATTGTTTTTCCTGCATGGCAGTCAACAGATCCTGCTGTGATCTCCCTAGTGTGGAGACCTCGTCCACAAATAGCAGGCCCTTGTTTGCTTTATGGATTAGTCCGGATACCACCCTCAGATGTGCGGGTGTTCCTAGACCCCCACTCTGCAGTGGGTCGTGTTTAACATCCCCAAGTAGTGCGCCGGCGTGGGCCCCGGTTCCGTCATAGAAGGGTGCTCTTTTTTTGTTGGCGTTGTCCACTATCAACCTAGGTATATTCACATTCTGTCCGCCCATCATCATGAACCTGAAATTTAAACTGGAAAGGAAGAACAACAAAATACCGAAACCTATCAGCCCCAAGGTAACCATTGCGTCTATCAGCTTCATTATATGGAGCATAACTGCACTCACTATTATAATGAACGGCAGAAAAAGCCGATTACTTCCCCTCTTATCTGTTGTCCCGGCACTCTCTCTTGCTTTTTTTATTATCTTTATTCCTTCGCCGGCGGGGGTTGTTTTAATTTTCGGGTTGTTTTCATCCTCCTCATTGGGGTAGGCGATTATGTCTATTAGCTCCTCACATGGCAGTAATTCTGCCATAGCAACAGCCAGCATCGATTTTCCGGTTCCGGGTTCCCCTATTAATAGGATATTCCTCCTTTGTTTCGCTGCCTTCTTTATGATATTAACTGCCTTGTCTTGTCCGATAACCTGATTTATAAGCGTTTTAGGGACCCTGATGTGGTCTGTGGTCTGAAAGCTATCCCATGAGGTGAGGGATTCAATGGTTGTCTTTTTTTCATCCTCTTTCTCCTTCTGGGCCTTCTTCTTGTTCTTTTCCCCTTTCTTTTCTATGCTTGTGGGTTGTTCCATACTATATCGTAAATGAGTAGAATGTAGAGTAATATAATATCGTGTTGAAATTTAAATATCCCTGCTTTACCATATTATCTCAACTCTGTCTGTTCTGAATCTCTGATCTATCTTAGTCTCATCTATCTTCTGGGTTATACCTGACTTATACATCAGTAATCCCAGATGGGATATCATAACCCCATTATCACTGCAATAACCCTGTGGAACCCCAAATACGGCTTTATGCTCCTTCGCCATTAATGAAAGCATCTCCTGCAACCGCTTATTGTTTCCCACACCCCCCGTCAACAGAACCTCCCTCACCTTCAGGTGGGCAAGAGCCCTCTCTGTGACCTCTGTTAGCATAGAGAATGAGGTCTCCTGTAACGTAAAACAGAGATCCTCCAGCGTGTACTTATCCATCCCGTAAAGCTGCTCAGCTCTTGTCAATACCCCTGAAAAAGATAAATCAGTCCCCTTCACCACATAAGGTAATTCAATGAATTTCTTCCCCCCCACAGCAAGTTTCTCAATCCCCGGCCCAGCAGGATGCTTTAATCCTGTGATTCTGCCAAATTTATCCAGCATATTCCCTACACCTATGTCCAGGGTTTCCCCAAAAATCCTATACCTGCCATCTTTCAGTTTCAGAATCTGGGTGTTTCCCCCGGAAACATACAAGATAAGAGGATCCCCTAGATTACAGAGCCACTTACCTACCTCTATATGCGCAACACAGTGATTCACCCCCAGGATGGGAATCTTATGATGTGATGCCAGTGTTCTTGCTGCCACGGCTGTGGTCCTCAAACAGGGACCCAGACCCGGGCCCATGGAAAATGAGATCAGATCAATGTCCTTAAAGCTTAAATCAGCATCCTGAAGCGCGGAATCCAGTCCCCCCCTCATGTTCTCCCCGATAAACCTGGAGGCTTCCCTGGGATGGATTCCCCTCTCCGGTTGATACACTCTCCTTGTATCTGACAGAATCTTATCGTCATCCACAATTCCCACCCCTAATGTATGGGCGGTGCCCTCTAATCCCAGACAGATCATTGTTTTTAATTAAATATCTATTCCAATAGTATTTAAGCGATTAAAATGAGCAAAGGCATTCTATCCGGAACAAAGGTCTTGGTTGGTGAAAGCGACCTGAAATCCTTCCTGAGGGAGAAAGGTTTCGGGGAGGAGAGAGGCAAGATACAGGAGCTTTCATTGATTGAGGCTGTATTTCTCACAGAGAACGGGAACATGGAGGTGGTAAGAGATGACACAGTCCTTAACTTTGAGGATATGATAAACCTCGGTAACAGTGTGGAGGAGAATTTCTACAGCAAGTACAGCGTTTACGGGGACCTACGATCGCGTGGCTTGCTCGTCAGAACCGGGCTGAAGTTCGGAGCTGATTTCAGGGTTTATGAGAGAGGCGCAACCGTCCGATCAGATCACTCTAAATTCCTGGTGCACGTTATCCCGGAGGAATATACATGTTCTTTCCCAGAGATCGCAAGAGCAACCAGATTAGCTCAGAACGTCAACAAGGACATGATCTATGCCATTGTGGACGAGGAGGGGGACATAACATATTACCGGATCGGGAGAGTGAAGATGTAGGGTGTTTTTCCGCTTGAGTTTTTTCTTTCGTCCATGTTTCTTTTTTTTAAAAAGAAAGGTGGGGCCGGAGGGATTTGAACCCCCATCGGCGGGTCACTTCAACATCCTCTTAGTTTTTGAAGGCATTATCTAAGCCTCTGACCCGGTTTTTTCTCTTCATCGTCTCATGACTCAGCGCTCCAAAGAGACATCTCTGGAGCCCGCTAGGATGCCAGACTACCCCACGGCCCCTTAATGTGATCATATTAAGATTTAATCCAAATTAATCATGCCTGATTAAAATGCAGTGCGAGATTTGCGGAAGACACATTGAGGAGGGTAAACGGCTGAGGGTTGAGGGCTCGGTTGTCGTTGCCTGTGATGGATGCTCAAGGTATGGTGATGTAATCGGCGAAGCAAAATATCCGCCCACCAGGAAGAGATCTGTGGAAAAGAAGATCATAGATAAAAGAGCTGGGTTTATAAACGTAGAAGAAAATTTAGTGGAGGGTTTCCCTCAGAAAATACAGAACGCGAGAGAAAACAGGAAGATGAAGCAGGAGGAATTAGCAAGGAAAATAAATGAGCCCGCATCTGTTGTCAGAAGAATCGAGTCAGGGAAAATGATGCCCACATCCTCAACTATCAGGAAGATAGAGAAGGAGCTTGGAATACACCTGATGGAGAAATCCGGGGAGGCAGATACGTCCCTTGGATACACTAAAGAAAGCAAAGGGGGGGGGTTGACTCTGGGGGATCTCATAGTAATCAAGAGAAAGAAAAAGTAAAATGGATTTCCTGGTTATTCTTCTTTTTTTGTTCATAGTGGGGACGGTTGTTCTTTCCAGGACAAAACATGAGAGATACTTTGTGGTTTTTCTTATGAGGACAAAGCGCCTTCTCAGTTTCATCGACAAGGTGGCCCTCATTGCCCCTACACTCTGGAGGTTCCTCTCTGATCTCGCTATCGTAGTTTCTTTTTCGGGGTTGGGAATTGCATACCTGTCAAGATACAGGAACCTGAGCAGGAACCTGTATCCAATCATGGCCTTGTTGGGGGTAACCACCATCCTTCTCTGGTGGCAGGATCCCTTCACCTCATTTCTTTTGTTTCTAATTCTGATTTCGATTATTTTAATGTCGCAGAGATTTGCTAGTATGGGTGTGGATTTTATTTTCGGTACTTCAATGTTTCTACTAATCTGGATGAGGATATTTTCTTTGCTTGGTGTTGAAATGCACTTCATCCCAACAGAGATATTGACCTTAACTCTCAGTATTTTCGGTCTTCCCTTGCTCCTCTTCTTAGCTCTTATAGAGCACGCCTATGAGATCATGCTGGGCTCTGACCTTCCCGGCATATCACCTGCACTCCCCACGGTGAAGGAAGGGGAGATTGGTCTAGGATTCCCGGGACTACCTGTTTTTATTCCGTGGTCGCATGCCCTTATCGCCATAGCTGTCACAATAGTTGTTCATGAATTTGCTCATGGAATACTGACCCGGGTAAGGAGATTAAACCTGAAGTCCACCGGGTTGGTTACTTTAGGGATACTCCCCATAGGGGCGTTTGTGGAGCCAGATGATGATGAGATGAAGAAGGCAGAGAGCATCGACAGGATGCGTATCTTTGCTGTAGGTTCCTTTGCAAATCTGATGACTGCAGTCCTAGCTCTTGGACTTCTTATGTGTGCCGGGTCATTTGCTGCATCTGAAATCTGGGATTATGAACTGAAGATAGTTGAGGTAGTGGATGGTTCTCCGGCAGACGGCGTCTTGGAGGTGAACATGACCCTATATGAATTAGATAAGCACTCCGCAAGAAATGTGGAGGAATTCATGGAGGCAACGTCAGAAATAAAACCCAACATTACCTTGGAGGTGTTGACAGATCAGGGAACATTTCATATCAAGACCGTAGAACACCCTGAACATGAGGGGAGGGGGTATATTGGAATAGGGGTTTTGGAGGTCGCCCAGGTTAAGGAGGGGGCAATGGAAAACTACGGTCATGGGTTAACCCTCTTCCTCTTTATAATGGAGTCTTTGAAATGGATACTTTTTTTCAATGCCAATATAGGCTTAGTGAATCTCCTGCCCATACCGCCTTTTGATGGAGGCAAGATGTTTTTTGAATTGATGAATATCTTCAACCTGAGTGAGATGGTTGTGAGAAGAATCCTCTACGCCCTCATTATTTTTGGGTTGATGATACTCCTCGTTAATACCCTGCCCTTATTCAATCAGTTAATAGGGGATGTGTGCGGGTTACTTGCGATCATATAGTTTTCTGCATATAGGGTCCCTTCTTTCTGTAATCAAATTTCTGGTAGTATCTGCGTGCCCCGATCCCAGATGTGACCGATATCTTCTTCATATCAAACTCCTCCCCTGAGATTCTCTCTGCCTCCACCAATAAATCCCTCCCGTAGCCCTTGTGTTGCCATTCATATTCCGGTTTCTCACCGACCTCTACCATGGGGCCGTAGACATGCAATTCCCTTACAAGAGATGTTTTTTCATCGATTTCCGGCCTGAATGGCTTATTGGGGATTCTGAGTCTCAGGAAACCCACAAGGATATCCTTTTTTGTATCCTCAAATGACAGGAATATCTCCTTTCCATTGCTTGCTCTATAATTTCTCCTGATTAATTCTATATCATCCACCTCTGGTTTTACCCCCTTCGATATGAATCTGCCGACCTCTCTGCACCTGATGCACCTGCACTTTATTCCTTCCTCACTCATCCTCCTGTAGACTAACTCCCCTAGATTGCTTGCTTTTACGCCTGCCTCAATTAATGGTGAGGGGATATCCCTCATTATCCGCATTGTCCTGATCCACGGAGGCATCATTTCCTTCACCTTGACTATTAAATCTATTGCCTCCTCTGTTGTTATTGCTCTGAACTTGCCCGCCTTCCACATTTCATAGTATTCTGTTCCCTTCAGGATGATGCAGGGATATATCTTCAGCATATCCGGTCTGAATCTATCATCATTAAAGATTTTTTCGAAGGCTCTTAGATCCAGTTCAGGTCTGTAACCTAAAATACCGGGCATCATATGATAGCCTACCTTCAATCCGGAATCCTTCAACTGCCCTGTAGCTTCCGTAACATCCTGAACCGTGTGTCCTCGGTTTACTCGGTAATAAATAAAATTGAATGGACTCTGAACCCCTATCTCCACCCTCGTCACCCCAAATCCAAGCATCCTGTTGATCTCCTCCTTCTTTGCCCAATCAGGTCTTGGCTCAAACGTGATGCCCACACATCTCACCGTTGATCTCTCATTTTTTTTCTGTATCTCCTCCAGATAGTGGAATTCCCCCTCAGTTTTCTTTTTTTCATGCCATGTGATGAATTTTTTCTCCCCGTTTTCCTGGATGATGCCCTGGTTATCTGTGAAATCATTCATCGCCCTCAGGCACTCCTTGACAAAGAATTCCTGGTAATCAACACACTGCGCCGTAAGGGTTCCCCCCATCACGATGAGATCAACCTTGCTCACAGGATGCCCTACCTCCCTCAGCTGATTTAATCTGAACGTAACCTGCAGGTATGGGTCATATGAGTAACGAATAGCCCTCCTTGTGGCCGGCTCCTTGCCTGTATAGCTCTGGGGAACATTAATTTTGGGACCCCCCGGGCAGTATTTGCATCTACCATGTGGGCAGGAAGACGGTTTAGTCATCGCAGCCACCACCGCTACCCCTGACAGGGTTCTGGTGGGTTTTTTCTGTAGAATCTTCAGTATCTGCTGCCTCTCCCCTGCCCTTGCGTGTCTCAGAATCTCGGAGTTCCTGATAAAGCTCTTCCTTCTCAACTCCCCGGACAGCTTTCTCTTCTCCTTGTCCAGATCATCCCTATCTTTGATCTCGCCCTTCTTTATCTTCTCTATAATCTCCCTGTACATTTTTTTGATATTAATTGACTTGAAAGCAGCATATAAATCTAATGGATATGGTGGTTGTTTTTAAATTCTGAATTCAATATTCTTATTGGTCAACGGTCACAGCGGAGGGGAAATACCTGCTCTCATTCCGAACGCAGAAGTTAAGTCCTCCAGCGATCTGGGTGGTACTGCTTAATAAGTGGGAACCCCAGGACGCTGTTGACCAACCTTTACTCTAAATTCAATGAACTTTTCTGTTTTTCCTCTTAATTCTATAACATGGATATCCCCCTAAATCACCCAAGGCATAGGTCTCTTATGGAGAGGCACAGGCTGATTGATGGTTTGAGGCAGGGCTATGTGGCCGAAGCAGGCTTGATAGCTCATGGGAGGGGGGAGGCGTTTGATTATCTTCTGGGTGAGAGAACTGTGGATGAGGCAAAGAGTGCTGAAGAAGTTGCGGTGGCCATGCTTCTATTATCTGAAAATCCCGTGATCTCCGTAAATGGCAACACTGCAGCCCTCGTCCCTAAGGAGATTGTGGATTTGAGTGAGGCGGTGGGAGCCAAGGTCGAGGTTAATCTATTCTACCGAACCCCCAGGAGAGAGGAGATAATAGAGGGGATTTTGATAGATAGCGGGGCAGAGATCGTTTATGGCATAGAAGAGAAAACATGCAGGAGGATAACACGCCTCGATTCTGAGAGGGGGAGGGTGGATTCCCAGGGCATATGGGTTGCTGATACGGTTCTGGTTCCTTTGGAGGATGGTGACCGAGCCGAGGCGTTGGTGGAGATGGGTAAAAAAGTAATTGCTGTAGACCTGAATCCCCTATCCCGGACGTCCCAAAAGGCAACGTTATCCATCGTGGATAATGTTTCCAGGGCTGTTCCAAATATGATCGCGTTTGCAGAGAAATTAAGGGGATACTCCCAGAAGGAACTGAGGAATATAATAAATACATTTGATAATAAAGGAAACCTGGACGCCGTAGTCGAAAGAATCAGACGTGGTCTATGACATCCACCCTGTAAAGCTCAAGCATCTCCTTCTCCATAAAATGCAGCCTGCCTGGTACAATTAAGGCGTGGGGGGGTTTTCCGAAATCACAGCATTTTATCTCATCAACATTCCCTGCCTTGATAACCGGATCACCCCCTAATCTTGCCACACCCACACAGAATGTGTCCCCCCTGAATATTGAATCTTTGATTTCCTCCTCCATCCTAAGCATTATATCCGCTGCCTCCCCTATGCTCATATAATGCTTATCCTCTGCTCTCACATCCAGGAGGAGGAGGGTGTGCAATCCTGTTTTCAGGTTATCCCTTAACACGTGGTAAGGTGATGTGGGAAAGTAGTTCTTTTGGGGGAACGGTACGGTGGTGGTCTTCCCGAACTTATACGTCTGCAGGCCTGTTTCAGATACTGCAGTATATATTGAGGATGCGTGAATTATCCTTGTTTTTATTCCGAGTTTATGGGCCTCTAAAATAATATTTGAGTGGGTGGTGGCGACCATGGGATCTCCCGGAACAAGTAATGCCACATCTATCTTTGGATCCCTAAAGATATTATCTCCGGGGTTTTCCTCTATATCCTCTCTTCCTACAACTGTTATCTCCTTCCCGACTGCTATCTTAAGTTTATGTATATCTCCCCAGAAGATATTCGTGTAGAATTCTGCATAAATCCTGTCGGAGTCTTTAAGGATATCTAATCCCTTAAGTGAGATGTCTCTCTCATCATACAACCCCATACCTATCAGATAAAGCATATTTACTCTATGGATTCAAGAATAAAATA
>CBFCYF010000053.1:0-12363 GCA_965602195.1 uncultured archaeon
TTTCGCGACCACCAGTCAAATAGACTGGTGGAATTCTTTTCTTTAAAAAAAAGAATAATGTTTAGCTCAGACACCCCACCTACCCTTCACCGCAGCATTAATACATTCCCTGGTGGAGCCGAAACGAACCTCCACGCCGCAATGAGACGGGCAATAGAAGGCCGCCTTGCCCGCATTAGTAGCAAGAGACCTGAACCCCAACTCCTCCAACGGGGCGACCACCATACAGGTATCAACAACAACCCTCCCGCCAGCCTGCTCAATAACCTCCACAAAACCCTCCTCCCTTGCAAGATCCCTGACGCTCCTGGAGGTAGCCACCCACAACTCAGACCTAACCCTCCTGCCCTCAAGAAGAGATGCAATCTCACCGACCTCATCAAGTGAGGCATGAGGGCACCCCAAAGCTACTATATCAATCTCCTGCACCCCTGAATTCAACGCCTGATATGCCCCGTCAAGGCTCTCCACCGTGATCTCCACAGCATCCTCCCTAACCATATTACCCTTCTTCGCCTCAGGAGTCACCCTCTCAACATGATAAAGAGCAACCGCCCCTGAAGCAGCCATAGACGCACCCAGAGACTTCAGCTCATCCGCGGTTGGGCTGCCAGCACCCCTAAAATACGGGACACCCCCACCAACCCTCCGGCCCACCAGATAACCCAAAGCCCCGAAATCAGAAACACCATCCACTTCACAACACACATCAACAACAACATCCGCCCGCCTGTTCTCATCCAGATGGTATCCGTAGTCTGGGGTTCTGCCGGTTAAAGCAGACGCCAACGCCGACACCCCAGACTCCCTGTTGGTTCTAGCCCCAAGCACCGAATTAGCAAAAGAAACAGCCGACGACTCACTCCACGCAATATGATCACCGAAGCCGGGCCTGTTTCCAACAAAATACGGGGTGCAGGTGCACTCAGAGACAATACCCATCTCTTTGAACGCCTCCACCACCTCCAATTGTTTACCTGCAAACTCCTCAGATATTCCCAGCCTCCTCCAGCCCACAAGATCCATCCCCGCAGGATTCAAGGTCACAGAAGGAACCCTCACCCGGGCCCCCTCACCAGCCCACCCCCTGAGGAAATCCAGGCCAGCATCCCCCAGATTCCTATAGCTGACCCCTGAAACCTGAACACTCCCCACCTCAATCAGCTGGTCTGCACCATATATCTCACCTAAGGCGGTGAGAATCCTCATGGCTTTCTGGATTCCCCTCCCCTCCCCGCCATTAAGCATGTTTTCTTCTTCCCTTGTGAGATGCATTCTTGTAGTGCCTAAACCAGTAATTTATTAAGTGTGCTTGAGCGAAAGCAAAACACACCTTACAGCCTTTTTCAAAGGCTGGCGAAAGGTGGGGCATTCACTACGTTCAGCCCCACTGAATTAAATTCACTTAGTGTGCTTGAGCCCCTGGAGGGGCGAAACACACCTTTGTCCTCGGCAAACTCCGAGAAGGCTGGTGAAAGGTGGGGCATGCGCTTCGCTTAGCCCCACTGAACTGGATTCATTCAGTGTGCTTGAGCCCCCTAAGGGCGAAACACACCTTAGTCCTCGGCTAACTCCGAGATGCATTCTTCTCTCTTTTTTTTATTTTCCTAACGTAATCCTTTTGAAACACTCTGGGGGTTTATCTGAGGGAACGGTTGCATCTAAACCGACCTTGGAGGTGACTCCATCATCTGCGGCGGAGGGGTCAAGGGAGCTGCCCTTCTCCTTCTTCATGATTAAATCCCTTCCCGCCTGGAACCTGGTGGCCACAGCCCACTCCACATCATCCGGGCTGTAGATGTCAACGTCACAGTCCACCACCACCACATGCTTCATGCTCCTATGGGCCTTGAATGCAGCCTCAAGAGCCTTCCTCCCATCACCCGCCTCCCTTTTATCTATCTGCACGATACCGTGAAGCCAGGAACACCCTCCATGACTTAACAGGACATTCCTACACCTGCACACCCTGTTAACCCGGTTAAAGATCACAGGCTCCCGGGGCATGCCCATAAGAAGCTCATGCTCCTTTGATGCCGGCAGCAGGGCATGGTAGATGGCATCTCTTCTGTGGGTGATGCAATCTATCTCTATCACAGGCTCCTGTCTCACCACATCCAAGGTTTTGGTTACGTCCGGAAACGGACCCTCACCCCCCACCCCCCCAATGAATCTACCCTCCAAGACGAACTCAGCATCTGCGGGAACAAGAAGATCATTGGTTCTGCATTTAACCACCTCCGCAGGCTTCAGGGAACCTGCGATGCCCAGCTCATCCACCTCCACCCCAAGAGAGACAGAAGCTGCAAGCAGAAAAGACGGGTCAAGACCGATGCATATAGCGACATCCAACACGCCGCCGGCTCTCTTCAGGTAGCTGTGGAGGTCCCTTTGGCATACCCTTGCAACCAACCGGTTGCTTGATATGGGGGTGGCCCTGTGGAAGCTCATATTAAAGCCGTAATCCCTGTCGCAGGCTATATAAACCCCTGAGGTGATATATGGGCCCATATCCTGACTGGTGAAGGACAGAATCGGGAGGCTGCGGAGATCAACATCCTTTTCTACAACCTCCTGGCAGGCCCCACTCTTCTTTATCTCGGGTTTTACGGGATTCTCTATGGCTTCATTAATTTTAAATAAAAGAGATTCTTTCTCCACACCAAGTGACTGGGAAAACCTCTCACGGGAACTGCAGACCCCCCCAACAACCCTATAGCCTGAATCCTTAACCTTCTCAAACATCACCGCCTTATCCCGCTCATCCGCCAATATCTGCGCCATCTCAAGATAGGGGTCAACAGTATCCCCAACCCTCAGAAGCTGCCCCCCATCATCCAGGATACCTATGAATTCCCTGAGACTCATCCCCCACCCCACCTCACATAAAGTTTATGATCCAACCCCAAACAATCAAGAACCTTCCCCACAAAAAAATCTGTCACATCATCCACCGTCTCAGGCTTATAGTAGTAGGCCATGTTCGGCGGAAGTATTATCGCGCCAGCGGTTTTCAATTTAGCCATGTTCTCAATTGCTGCAAGACTCAGAGGCGTATCCCTTGGAACGAGTATCAGTTTCCTGTTCATCTTAAGAATATTTTCGGCACATCTGCTTATGAGATTACCGCTAAATCCTGAAGCTATCGAGGAAAGGGTTTTCATGGAACAGGGGACCACCACCATGGCATCAATAATATGTGAGGAGCTCCCGATATCTGCGGAAATATCATCCTCCCCGTAGATGTTCTCAGCCAGAGCGTTAATTTCTGCTATATCCACACCCTCCAACACGGCTATTTTCTTTGCGGCATCAGAGACAATAACATATGTGTGATGATCCCTGAGGTTCTTAAGAAGCCTCCCGCCGACAACAACACCAGATGCCCCGCTAATTGCCACCACAATCCTCATTTAAACACCCCAGTTATTATTATTTAACCTTACATCACATTAATCCAGTGCATTTATTTACTGCACTTATCTAATTAATAATACTAAAATGATGGGTAAATATGATGTTAAGAAAGTGGTGGTACCCCCCGATAAAAAGGAGATATTATCGCAGATAGATAACAGATTTCTGACAAGATACAGTAATGAACTGCCTAAATTAAACAGGGAGCAGAGAACAGAGAAAGCCACGGAATTAATAAAGAAGGAAATAGAGAGAAACGTTCATTTAACGAAAAAGGATACAGGGGAATTCATGGGATACATCGCAGGTTATGGCCTCATAGACCCACTGTTGATGGATGACGAAATAGAGGAAGTTCTGATCAACGGGGCGGATGTTCCGGTTATGATATACCACCGAGAACTGGGGAAATGCGTAACCAACCTGAAATTTAAGGATGATGAGGAGCTTAGTGAGCTGGTGGATAAGATTATGATCTTCTCCGGAGTAGCCAAGAAGGATGCGTTGGTGGATGCTATACTCCCAGATGGGCCAAGGGTTAACCTGACTCTTCCTCCGGTCGCCTTCAGGAGACCTACGGTGACTATAAGGAAATACCTTGAAAATCCTCCCTCCATGGTTGATTTAATAAAAAATGAGACTATGAGTTCGGATATGGCGGCATTATTATGGATGTGTGTGGATGGATTCGGTTACGCTGCAAGAAATATACTTGTCACAGGAGGTACATCATCAGGTAAGACGACCTTTCTTAACGCACTGCTTCCGTTTACGCGGGAGCATGAAAGAATCGTTTCCATAGAGGATACCTTAGAGTTAGACCTCAGCTATTGCCCGGACTGGGTTAGAACAACCACAACTGAAGAGGTTGATATGGAGAAGCTGGTGCAGAATTCCCTCAGATTAAGACCCGACAGGGTGATAGTGGGTGAGGTCAGGGGACCTGAGGCGTTTAATCTGATAAATGCCATGAATCTGGGACATACCGGGATGGGTACGATACATGCAGATAGTGCCAGAGACGCCATCCTGAAACTGAGTAATCCGCCCATGAACGTGGATAATAAAATGCTTGTGGTCCTGGATATAATTGTGGTAGTCAACAGATTCCATGAGGGCAGGATAAGTAAGAGGAGAGTCACCCATATAACTGAGGTTGGGGGGATGATGGAGGATAAAATTCAGTTAGGCTCCGTGTATGGCTATAACGCTAAGAACAGAAGGACAGAATTTGAGAAATTCCCTGCGGTGACCATGAATAAAATAGCTGAGATAGTGGGGTTAACACCAAAGGATGTGATCAATGAAATAAGAAGACGGGAGAAGATCCTGAGATACCTGGTGAGGAACAATATCTCAAGAGAGGAGGATGTGATCAATTTCGTAAGAGAGTACTATGATAATCCCAAGAAGGTATGGAAGCGGGTTTCTCTTGCAGGTTAGAGCTCTCAGATGGAACTAAGGGAGATAACTGAGGGAAAAACAAGGCTGATTATTCCTATTTTTAAGAAACTAAGCAGGAAGAATAAGGTATTTTTTAATCCAGATATGGAACTCAGCAGGGATATCTCGATTGCTGTGGCAGGTCTTGTTCCCCACAATGAGTTTTGTGATGTACTTGCCGGCTCAGGTGCCCGGGGGGTCAGGATGGCAACTGAATTAGATATGCAGGTGGTGTTGAATGATAAAAACCCCAGTGCGTGCGAGTTAATAAGGAGGAATGTGGAATTAAACGGTGTTGAATCAAGGGTCAGGATAGAGAACCAGGATGCTAATCTCCTGTTAGCCAGGGAGAGATTTGAGTTTATAGATGTAGACCCGTTTGGCTCTCCCGCCCCGTTCATGGATTCTGCTATGAGGTCAATAAGAAATGAGGGGACTATTGCAGCTACAGCCACAGATACATCCGCCCTGTGCGGCACATACCCAAGAGCGTGCAGGAGGAAATATGATGCTGTGTCATTAAAAACCGACTACTATAATGAGGCGGGGTTAAGGTTATTGGTTGGATTCATAGCCAGGGCGGCGCTCAGATACAATATTGCGATAAAACCATTGTTTTCCCATTGCAGTAGGCATTATTTCAGGACTTATCTGAGGGTTTTCAGATCTAAAAGGAGGGCAAATCAATCAATTAAGAATGTAGGTTATGTACAGCACTGCTTTAACTGCCTTAACAGGAGGGTCACCGCCCTGGGTGACCTGATGGAAAGGTGCGAATGTGGGGGAAAACTAAATAACATAGGCCCCCTGTGGATAGCTGAGTTTGCAGACCCCGGATTTTGTGAAGAGATGGAGGAGGGGATTGCAAGGATTCAGGTTAATAATAAAGCGGAGATTCTGAAGCTTGTCAGATTAGTTCGTGGGGAGCAGAAAATCAGTGTTCCGTATTATAATATCCATAAAATCTTTAGGAAGGTTTCAGCTGCGGCCATGCCGATGGAAAAGATTTTTGGTATGTTGGAGGATGGGGGGTTTATCTGCAGTAGAACCCATTTCTCGGGTCTGGGGGTAAGAACCGATGCCGGGATTTCAGATATTTATGATATTCTGTCCTAGCATCGTTATTTTATATTATGTAAAATGAGATATGAAAGATGCCATGTAGGTATATTTTTGGATTTGTTATTTCGGGATATATGAAATAATGAAATAGAAGATAGGTAATATATCAAAAGTATATTTATAGCATAGGGATATAATATAAAATATGGAAACCACAGATGACCTGAAGATAAAATTCACCCTGAGACCATGTGCGGATATCAACGATCTACTGCATTCAATATTCTGGAAAAACCCCAAGCTGGTTCCCGTTGCAAGAAAGTTTTTGATGCATGTGATTGAGTGGGGCAGATCAGGCTCCCCCCACAAGGCAGATGAGTGGCAGAGTTACTGCAACAAAGAGAACCTGACACAAAGCAGGTACCACAATATGCTGAAGAGACTTAAGAGGGCGGGGATGATTAAAAAAACATACAACAAAAATCTGGGGGTTCATGAGTACCACATCTCAGACGGTTTCAGCTCCCAGATGGGCAGGATGATGGAAACATGGAATGATTTTTGCACTAAAAGATAAAATCAATAATGCCACTCAGAAATAATTTAGCCCACCCTACAAGAGGTATCCTTATCCATCCCCGCGCAGTCAGTTGAGCATCAGTAACCGGAAGAGCAATGTCTCCCGCATAAGAGCTGGTAACAGGACACTGATCAACACCTGGATTGTTATCCCCCTTCGTGATATAAAAGCTGAAGTCCCCTGTTTTTGGGAAACTACTGTAGTAACACACACCCCCATCCACGCAATCCCTTACATATTCAATGTACCTGTCTTCAAAGTCCTCCACACTGAGACATGAGAGGGTTCCTGTCACATCAACCACCCTCCAGTCCCTAACACTAACGATGCCGACAACCCGGTGGATGATTGGACCTAAATCCCCGGTTTTATGGGGTGCCCTATCCCTCTCATAGATTACGACATCCCCTAAAGGTGTATCAGAGAAAACAGGGAGAACCGTCTCACCGGCACCTGGAGCTATTGTTAATATCATATCCCCCATAGAGAACCCGCTTCTTAAAGGAAATGACTCAATCCTGGATTTGGATATATTACTCCTCAACAACCAACCATCCCAGTCCCCTGAGTGATACACAGGACAACCGACACCCAGAAGATCCCCCTCATGATACATGCTGCAGGAGGTGACCGCAACCAGAGGAACCAACATATGCGCCCCCAGAAACAACTTAGAGAAGATGATGATGGCAGCCAAAATCACTCCAATCTCAAGAATATCCCTCACCAGTCCCTTCGCATCCTCTTCGTCACTTTCCATCATACTATACGATATATTAATTACCAACTAAATCTATAAATAGGTGTTATGAAATGAAATTTGCATCACGTATAGGGGGGGTCGGAGCATCTGCCACCTTCAAATACTCCGCCCTGGCAAAAAAAGAGGGAGTAGTTAACCTCACCATCGGAAGGACTGACTTCAGCACCCCGGATATTATAGTTGAGGCAGCGAAAAAGGCACTGGATGAAGGAAGAATCCATTACACCCCCACCAGGGGAATCCCAGAGCTAAGGGAAAAAATTACTGAGAAACTAGAGAAAGAAAATAATATCAGGGATATAAACCCTGAAAAGATTCTCGTATCTACGGGCGCCAAACAGGTAATATTTGAGGCCATCATGTCACTGATAGGGAAAGGAGATAAGGTAGGTATGCCAGATCCCTCCTGGGTAAGCTACGAATCAATAGTGAAGATTGCCGAAGGAGACATAGTGTGGCTCCCCCTGAAGCATGAGAAAGGATTCATCCCAGATGAGGATTTCCTCTCAACACTGGAAAACTCAGACGCAAAATTAGTTTTCATCAACTCCCCGAATAATCCCACAGGGGCAGTTTACCCCGAAAAAGTAATCCGGAAACTAGCGGATATCGCCGAAAGGAAGGACATGTGGATAATATCTGATGAAATCTATGAGAAGATCATCTATGAAGGAAAACATTTCTCTGCCGGAAGCATCTACCCTAAAACCATCACCGTCGGTGGATTCTCCAAGGAATTCTCAATGACCGGCTGGCGTCTGGGTTATGCGGCGTGCCCAGAAAAAGAGGTAATTGATAAAATGAATATCATCCAGTCACAGTCAGTCTCATGCGCCGTTTCATTTGTCCAGTATGCGGCTACTTTAGCATTCACCCCGAAGGTGAGGGAAGAGACCATGATAATGAAGGAGACTCTGAGGAAAAGAAGAGACTATCTCGCAAGGAGATTGCAGGATATGCAGGCTCTAAAGCAAATACCCGACGGTGCATTTTATATCTTCCCCAACTTCGGGGAGATAGATGATGTGGCACTCACCGAGAAGCTACTGGAGAGGGGAGTGGGGGTGATCCCCGGGAGCGCATTCGGATCCAAAGGCACAGGTTGTGTGAGGATAAGCTACGGGGCAGTCTCCCAGAAAGGCATGGAAAAAGCAGCAGATGAAATAGAAAAATGGATTTAATACCTAGTGAGGTCCTGGCATACATCGGGATAATAACCATCTTCCTGATTGCGACATTTGCCGTGCTCCTGATTCTGGCTCTGGTTATGGTATACCTCATCCTCAGAAACGGAGACATAATCGATAAGCTTTCTTTCGGGGCCTCATCCATAATCCTGAGGATTCTATTGTTTATCCTGGATGTCACGTATATACCATCCAAAGGCATTATCTCTTTGGTGGGGGGGGATGAGAATACAATAGATAGGGTGTGCACAGACATTAGGAACATCCTCCTGAGAGGGAGATTCATGGACGTTCCCTACAAAGACAGGATTGTCATACTCCCACAGTGTCTGAGAAACATTAATTGCAAGACAAGTTTCAGCTCAGTGGAGGGCTCACAATGCCTCAGGTGCAGAAAATGTAAGATATTTGACATAGTAACAAAGGCAGAGGAGTTGGGGTACATGGGATGTTACATAGCTCCTGGGGGCGGGTTTGTGAGAAGGATTATAAAGAAGATGAAACCGAAAGCCGTCGTTGGCCTGGGCTGTCCCTATGAGGTGAACATGGGTCTCCTTGAGGTCTCAGGTAAGGGGATACCGGTTCAGGGCGTAATACTCCTGACCGCGGGGTGTGTGGAAACAGATGTTGATCTGGAGGATGTTTTCAACGTGCTTGAGTTGAGGTCAGAGGATGGAAAATAGAATTGAGATAACAGTTACTACAATCCTGTTCATTGTATCCTCTCTCATCTGGTTTTTCGCCCTTAGCACATCAGGTGTCGGATTAGAGACCCTGTTCTCTGTTGCCATCACCTTCGATCTGGATGAAATAGCATCCTCTGTCAAGGCACTGATCCCCCTAATCCTTCTCTTTCCCCTATCATTTGCGATCCTGTCTGTGGATGGAATCAAAACAAAAAGGAAGCACATCTGGATCCCCGGGGTTATTGGTGCGGTTATATCAGTAACTGCAGGAGTCTTCATCTTCGGTACTGACCTGGTATACACCCTGTTTTCTGTTGGATATGTAATTAGTGCAGGGTTCTGCGGTCACTGGGTAAATGTAAGATACAGGGAGCTGAAATCCATGAAAGCATATCGCTCAACAACATCCGCAGTCTCAAAGTCCCTACTAATAACGAACCTGGGGATAATTATCGGGATATTCATAACAATTCAGGCAAACCCCATATACACCCAGAGTCTACTGGATAAGAGCATTGAGTCCTATGCAGCCATATCCATTGAATTCGGGAAGCACCAGATGGATTCACAGATAAGGGATAACATCGATGCTCAGACCGAGATTCAGAAAAGTGTTTATTCAAATCTAACACAGAGTATAGCTACCGTCTTCAATGCTTTAGGAGTCAAGGAAATTGAAAGGTTGAGGGCGAAGCAACTTAATGATATTAGGGATATAAATCTGAGTCAGGAGGAAGGAGATAAAATCACAGATAGAATAAATCATAATTTCGATCTCGGAAGGGATGTGTGGCATAATGAGGTGAATAAAACCATAACGGAATTAGTGAGACAATATTCGCAGAGGCTGGATGACCCCTCATTCAAGGAGGAACTGAAGGATAAATACTATGGTGAATTTTCCTCCAGGATGCTGGATAAGGAGAAGATGAAGGAGCAGATTGAGCATATATTAAGGGTTCCCATTACCATAGATAACAAAGAGGTTATTATCTATGATTTTCTCAGGACAACCCTTCCCATAGCGGTGGCATTCTTTACATTTATGACCCTGAACCTATGCAGAAGGTTAATACTGACACCATTGGCAGCAGTGTATACCTCAATATTAGTGAAAATACTGCTGATAAAAAAAAGGAAAGGAGAAAACGATCTTCAGAGTGTAGAGAACGCTATCAATAAAAAGAAAAAATGAATTTCGATGAAATCAAGGATATGGAAGCCAGATACTACGCAGGAACATTCACTAGATTGCCGGTAGCTATAGTTGAAGGCAACGGAATGTATCTCTATGATGAAAAAGGCTGGAAATTTCTGGATATGTTCGCGGGGATAGCGGTAAACTCTCTGGGACATTCACACCCAGATGTTTTAGAGATAATCAAGGAACAATCGGAGAAACTCATCCATATCTCCAACTGGTATTACACCATCCCCCAATTAGAGCTCGCCAAGACCCTAACAGAGATCACAGGTTTAGGCAAAGCATTCATCACAAATTCTGGAACAGAGAGCGTGGAAACAGCCATAAAGCTGGCTAGAAGAGCGACCGGAAAGAAAGAGATAATAGCGATGGAACATGCCTTCCACGGAAGGACTATGGGCGCATTAAGTTTAACATGGGGGGAAAAATACAGAAAACCCTTCCTGCCCCTGGTTCCGGGAGTGAAGTTTAGCCCCTACAATGATGTGAACGCCGTTAAAAAAGAAATGACAGAGGATACCGCAGCAGTAATTGTGGAACCCATTCTAGGAGAATCTGGAGTCATCATACCCGATGAAAACTATCTGAAGGAACTGCGGCAGATCACAGAAGAGAGAAATGTCCTTTTGATCATAGACGAGATTCAGACCGGCTTTGGCAGAACCGGAAAGATGTTTGCATTCCAGCATTCAGATATAGAGCCCGACATAATCTGTCTTGCAAAGGGTTTAGGGGGAGGTTTTCCTGTAGGCGCAACCCTCTTTAAAGGGATAGATTTCGAGCCAGGAGAGCACGGCGGCACATTCATAGGGAACCCACTGGCGTGTGCCGTAGCAAAACAGGTTATAGAGGTAATCCAACGGGAAAACCTGGTTGAAAACTCCAGGAAGATAGGTAGCTACATACTTAATAACCTGAAGGATATGGGAGATGATGCAAGAGGAAAAGGCCTCATGATAGGGATCGACGTGGATGACGGAAGAAAACAGGTATTGAATCTGATAAAGAAAAGGATCCTCACAATATATTCTGGGAACACAGTGAGGGTTCTCCCGCCCCTGATAATAGAGAAAACGCATGCTGATCAGTTCCTGGAGACCTGGAAGAGTATCAGGATGTGATCTTCCGGGGTGATTTCACCACCTTTACCCCCTCCATCGCCTTAAGTTTCTTCACATTCGCTGCATCTATATCCCGTATGTTAACGATTGCTCCGCCCCCGAAGATAATCGCGTCATGCTCACATAACTCTACACAGGCAAGACATGCATTACACCTTAACATGTCTACTCTAACCCTGTCATTTCTATATATCGCCTCCGTGGGGCATGCCTCCATCGGAGGGCAGCGTTCACAGTCCCTGCATCTATCCACTCTAATGTTTATGGGAACTCTTGTTTTTTGTTTTTTCCCAAGATCAGTGGGGACGATGATAACCGGAATCCTGCTTTTCATCGCCTGAGCAACAATATTAGTCACAAGGGAGTCTGAAATCCCATTAACAATCTTAGCCACGGTATTTGTGGTGCAGGGTGAAACAATCACCTTACCGTATTCACTGTCAGCCAACCTCCCTACAACAGGAGAACTGAAACCCTGCTCGTCCTCCAAGATTACTTCCCCCGAGAGATCCCCCATATTCTCCAACAGGCCATACATACGGACAACCTCAAAACCAGCCCCCGATAAGGCTAAGGTGATGTTATCGTCAGATATCTTCCTCATCGCTGAAAAGCTCTCCTCCAGAAAATGCCCGGCCCCGGTAACACACCAAAGTATTTTCACTCTATTATATGAATCAATTTCTATATTTATATCTCTGAAATGAACCCGAAACTATGGAGTGATGTCTGTGATTTAGCAGACAAGCTAAAAGAGGAGGAAGACGAGATATTGGTGGTAAGCCATCATGATGCAGACGGGATTACAGCATGTGCTATACTGGTGGATCTGCTTCTTTCAATGGAGAAGAAAGTAGAATTTAAAATCCTGAAACAGCTAGACAGAGAAACCATCAAGAA
>CBFCYF010000054.1:0-12092 GCA_965602195.1 uncultured archaeon
ACCGTTTATTTGATAATCAAAGGACGTGCAGGGAACCATATCGTAATCCCTGAGGGACCTGTTTTCCTCAAGAATATAGTCCAGGGCATATATTGTAGCCCTCTGCGAAGATATCTTCGCAGCCCTGCCAACATCTTTTTTCGAAGACTCTATGAAGTAATGCAACTCATCAGTAATTATTTTGTTGGAATACGACTCTACCTCAGACTTAGTGGATCGTAGATAAAATGCTGTTATGGAAAGCATTAGGAATACGAAACCAACCGTTGCTAAGGTGTACACATATCCTCTCCTGTTCATTTTATACCCATACTATTAATTTCGCGATGGCCGGCCCCCATAAGGAGCTTGCACCGATTCTGCTACGCGTTCTGAACCCCATTGTCGTTTCATTAAAGTATATGTCCCCCTCGGGGGTGGGGACATCATCGATGGTGTTGTTGAATACATTAGATTCGTTATCGAGCTTGTACAGCAGACGCCAAATAGCATCATCCAGAGCATCACGTGTCCCTCCACCACCTATTGCCGGATTGTTGGTGTGGGTGTAGTTGAAGGAATCCCCACCAGCATAACCGGGGAGAATCCTGAAGCGGTAGGAGTCTGATATGAGTGGCGACCTCATGTATCTCATGGTCCAATTGGCACCACTTGAATCAGAGAACGGCATCCCATATTCCACGCTCTCAAGCGTTCTTATGCCCCACCCACTTACATGGATATTGTAAATCTGCAGTATTCCGGGCGTATCCGACATGAGTCTCAGGGGGATTGCACATTCCATGGAGGTCAAATTTAAAAAACAGCCAGAGCAGCTGCATCCACCTGCGATAATGACATTGATTTTGCCAGGATCTAGGTTCACTGTTGTAGTATAATTGTCGGGTAATTCCCCGCTATAGTTCCACTCCCATGGATCGGTGGTGTCGTTACCAACATCCAATAGTCCATTGGTAACTCGGGTGGCGTTCAGATCCAGTCTTATGGTGGCATCCGGCCAGTCTTCATCACCATAGACACTGAGATTCACCCCGACCCGGTAGTGCTCATAGGCTCTTACTATCAATGTGTTGTTTTTCCCCTCCACAGCACTGGGTGCGTTTGCGCCCGTAAAATAGTAAAGTCCATTGGAATCGGTGGTGGTATTTTTAGTCTCCGTGTAGACTACGCCGCTGGTGAATGCTTCCCCCGCCCAGCTTGTTACATTCAAGACAACACGCGCCCCAGGCATTATTGTTCCATCAGACCGCGTTACGTTACCCCAGACGCCCGGAAGTCTTGTTGTTTCTGTTGCGGAAACGCATGTTACTAAAAACACGAGTGCGAAAACTGCTGTTGTTGTTTTTAATTTCATTGAAAGAATATTAGATGTCAGGGTATAAATTTATTTCCTCGTCAGAGCCTTTATCAGAGGAAGGATAAGGAATATGATCAACAAAATTGCTATGACTCCAATAATCATTGTTGAATTATCTTCTGATTCAACAGTAACCTGGGTTGTTGTTTCTGCCGAGGTCTCTGCTGTAGTCTCCGATGTAGTCTCTGCTGTGGTCTCTGCTGTGGTCTCTGCTGTGGTCTCTGCTGTGGTCTCCGATGTGGTCTCTGTTGTCGAGGTCTCCTCAACGGATGATATTGTTGGGGGGGCGGTTTCCGGCAGAGTGGTGGTTGCATCCGGGGGCCGCCTCGGATCATCAGTCAACTCGATGTTCAGGGTATAGCTGCGGTTCTGTCCCACTACCACATAATCTGTGGTTTCCTCGCCCCCATAGGCTGCGGTTACGATAACATAGTCCCCACTGCCTGCCTTCACACCCGACAGATAGTAATTCATGTCCCTGTGAGAAAACGTGCTGTGAATCTTCTTCAGGTATCCTGTGCCCGGAACCTCAACCACCAGCACTGCATCCACCCTCTCCCCCAGATATGTTATCTCCCCTGCAATAATTATGCCATTGGGGGGCATGGGCTGAGCCAACACCTGCGGTATTAACAGGATCAACAACAGGGGTGTGATTTTCTTCATTATCAGTACAGTAGCAGGGTATCTCCGAATCCGGTGTAGTTTATCCAGTATCCCCTGCCCAGTGTAAAGTTATCGAAGGCGCTGTTAGTATCACCAGGGTAGTAATGCACGAAACCCCCGTAGGGTGGAGAGATGCCCTTATCGTAGTAATAGATTATCGTGTATTCATTTGATGTTATTCCCCTGTCTGAGAGGGTGTCGTTTATCGTGCCGTTGAGCAGGGGGCTGTTGCTCTGGATTCCGAAGAAATACCATCCCGGTGAATTCATAACCAACTCTGGACCCGCAGGATCAGGTATCCCGTAATAGGATTTATTTATGCAGCCTAGAGGCCCGCCGGGCATCCTAGTTGTGTCGTTTATGAATATGAAATAGCCTTTCCCGACCGCTAATTCCTTCAGAGACTGGGTTATTACTTCTGGAATCTCCGGCGCAAAGGAATCGAATATGTCCGCCAGCCTATGCCTTGACAGCCGGTCATACGGCAACCCCTGCAAAATCGGGGTTGTTGTGACATTAACATCCGGATTCCCGAAGGAATCTAGGGGCAGAATAGGCAACGATATCGCATTCCACCGGTAACACATCCCCTTTATCTCCCGCAGCGCAAGATAATAGAAATCCACGTTCTCACAATTTCTGTTTCCTGCAGCATCCCCCGCACATACCTCCAGCGTCATTAATCCTGGCTGGATAAGCGGCTCATCATATTGACATGACATTGAATTAGCATCAAGATTCGGATACGGGCTCCAGTAATCCTCCCATCCAATACAATCACCTGCCCCATTAAATGTGACAGATAGGTCATCAAAATGTCTGTTCCCCCAGGTTGTCCCATTTACCTTTACAGTGACTGTGTTTTCAACGATATCACAGTGGTCTTCATTTATGCTGAAATTAACTGTTTTATCAGGTTCATATGTCGGATTTGCAGGCAGATTGATTGTGATTGCGGGGGCGACAGTATCATATCTCCACGTCCCTGAATCACAGAATATGTTCCTGAAAGACGGGTGACACCACCCGGAATCGTAACATTGATTGTTGTATATGCAATCGTTGGGGTGGGGGCAACAGGATTCTATATCCACGCCGCAGGCATTTTCTGTAACATTCTCTCTGCAGGAGACCACATGTTCCCCCGAGTCATCGCCACAGCAGACCGTCGGATCAACACCCCCCCCAATATTCCATGTTGCATTACAGCATATCGTGCAAGACTGCATTGATTCGTCACAGAGACCCCAGTCCTTTGATGTTGCATTCGGAGGATCACAACAGGTAGAAGGCCATACACAATCAGAGCACGTTTGTGTTGAGTTGCATGTTACTGTCACAGAACCATTAACGCCGCTCCCGTTATATTCTATGAGGTGCTCACCGTTGCAGTACGCAGTCCATGTCTCATTTATGCCGCTACACGGCCTTGTCTGACCATCTAAACATGTTGCACTACATGCTCCGATAACACAATCACACTCCTTGCCACCACAACACCCGCTTAGATTACCAAGAGCACACGCATCAAAATTCGGGTTGTTGCAATAATGGTTGCATTGTTTATGGCCTTCACAGAAGGGAGTGCAACATGAAGTATATAAGTCTGGGGGGCAGTTCATACATACGCACCCCCAGTGCACGGTACAGTGATCCTGGCAGGTTGCATAATGTGGAGCTATCCCGAGTGTACAGCTATAATTCCAGTGACACCAAGAGCAGTGCCATTCTGTTGCATTTGAATGCCAACAACAAGCAGCATTAGAATCGCACCAGCTTCCCAGGGGAGGACAACACCAGTTACTACTGCCTATGCCCGGAGGAATGCATAACTCACCTGCCAGACAATCAGCATCAGAAACGCAGGGGCCGCATGCACTCACACTCACAGATAACAGAGAGAGTGCTGCCAAAACAATAAAAAATAAGTTCATGGGTTTCATTTTTCCTTTCTCTTCCCCTTTTTCATATAGATGACAGCAATTATTAATATTATAAGTAAAACCGCCAAAAGAAGCAGGGACACATCAACTCCGGACCGGGTTTTACATACGCCTCCGTAACAGTGACCGCTGACACAATCCGAATCTACCATACACTCCATCCCATCCCCGCATTTACTGCAGACCCCGCCTCCACAATCCACACCAGTTTCATCCTGGTTTCTTACTCCATCAAGACATGATTCATCCCCGGGCTTTACAAAATCATCAAACAGGTAGGTTATCGTCTGCGTCGCCAATAACTCCCGGGTGTCATTGTTATAGACGCTTAAGGTTATATTAAAGTCTCTTATCTCTCGCGGAGCCTTAAATTTTATTGTGCCGGGGATAACGTAATCCATCTGAGCCAGAAACGGGCCAGAAGCATCATCATATACAACACCTTTTTCATCCACTACAACCGCCTGAACTAAAACATCAACCGGCCCGGTAAGGCCGGGTCCCGCCGCCTCCTGCGGCGATATATCCACTACATCATCATTTCTCCCGCCACTCCCAGCCATCACATAGGTTATCCCCACATCATCGCCTTCATTAAATACGTAATTATTTGCATATAACTCATAGATCTCCGCCCACCGGTCTGCAGTGAATATCGCAACATATCTGTTTACAGATAAACTTCTGCCATCTGCTTCAGCGGTTATAAATGCCTTATAATGATCTTCCACCTCAACAATGTCCTCAAACTCATACACGCCTACCTCGCCTGGACCCACAGCCACAGGATACCTCATCTCCCGGATAAGCCCGTCCTTTTCACTCAGAAGAGCATCAAACCTATAAAGCCGGTAAACAACATCAAAACTTAACTTGTTTTCTCCGGCGTTGTTTATCTTTCCGGTTATCTTATATGGCTCACTAACGTGTATGTGTCGGGCATATTTCACCCAGGGTGCTTTCTCTACGGTGAACTCCGTGGAAAGAAAATCTAAACTAGGGGGTTTCTCCTGCCCCCCACCCCCCACACTGAAGCCATCTCCCCCAGACACAATAAACCACTGCCCCTTAGTCAACAGATCAACAACCAAACCATAATCTCCGGGAGGTAAATCAACCTGAAACGAGAAATTAAATGTTTTCTCAGAGTTCTGTTTTATTCCGTTTATGTTGCATCTATAGAATTCTTGGATTACTGGGTATTTATGAACATAGCTTGGAATAACCTTCTTCCCCGAAACAGGGATATTCCTCAACACGCTCGCCCTGAAACAGTTTTCAGTTAACGCATAATCTGAGGGATTATTCACAAAAACAGAAACACTCGCCTTTTCACCACCAGTGTATTCCAAGCCATTAACAAAATTCATGTCGAGTGATACATCAAGGGATGCACCCTCAGACTGCAGACCAGCACTCGCCTGCAAAGAAAAAACCACTACAATAATTATTGGGGTTGTATATTCCATTAAGTTCATTGAAAGAATATTAGACTTTAAGGTATAAATTTATTTCCTCGTCAGAGCCCTTATCAGAGGAAGGATAAGGAATATGATCAATAAGATTGCTATGACTCCAATAATCATTGTTGAATTATCTTCTGATTCAACAGTAACCTGGGTTGTTGTTTCTGCCGAGGTCTCTGCTGTAGTCTCCGATGTAGTCTCTGCTGTGGTCTCTGCTGTGGTCTCCGATGTGGTCTCTGTTGTCGAGGTCTCCTCAACGGATGATATTGTTGGGGGGGCGGTTTCCGGCAGAGTGGTGGTTGCATCCGGGGGCCGCCTCGGATCATCAGTCAACTCGATGTTCAGGGTATAGCTGCGGTTCTGTCCCACTACCACATAATCTGTGGTTTCCTCGCCCCCATAGGCTGCGGTTACGATAACATAGTCCCCACTGCCTGCCTTCACACCCGACAGATAGTAATTCATGTTCTTATTAGAAAACGTACTGTGAATCTTCTTCAGGTATCCTGTGCCCGGAACCTCAACCACCACCACCGCATCAACCCTCTCCCCCAGATAGGTTACCTCCCCTGCAATAACTATGCCATTGGGGGGCATGGGCTGAGCCAACACCTGTGGTATTAACAGGATCAATAACAGGAGGGTGGTTTTTTTCATTATCAGTATAGTGGTAGGGTATCTCCCGTTCCAGTGTAGTTTATCCAGTACCCCTTTCCTATTTCAAAGTGATCAAAGGGTGGGGAGCCAAGAGAGGGATGGTACTCTGTGAATATCCCGTAGGGTACATCTATACTTTTATCGTAATAATAAACTCCCCTATACTCTGATGGCGTTATGTTATTTGCTGAGAGAACATTCTCTATTGTATCGTCTAACAATAGACTATTGCTCTGGATTCCGAAGAAATACAGCCGGGGATCGTCCATTCTCAATTCTGGACCTGATGGATCTGGTATTCCGTGATATGATTTGTTTATACATGTTGGATACGCTTTACCTGTATCGTTTATGAATATGAAATAGCCTTTCCCGACCGCTAATTCCTTCAGGGACTGGCTTATTACAGGGGGAATTTCCGGCGCAAAAGAATCGAAGATATCGCTTTTATTATGCCTTGACAGCCGGTCATAGGAGACGCCCTGAAGCAGGTAGGTTGTTTTAGGATTTAGCTCAGGGGTTCCATCTCCCGCAGGGTCTATTGGGATGAGTGGGAGGGAGATAGCATTCCACCGGTAGCACATGTCTATTCTTCTCTCCACGGCATATTTAAAGTTTTTGACATAGCAAACCTCGTTGCCTGCCATGTCCTTAGCACATATTGTTAGAGTTAATGCTCCGGGTTTTATCAAAGGCTCATCATATACACAGGATATTGTAGTGGCATTACGATCAGGGTATGAAAGACTCCAGGGGCTACAATAGCTGCCATTAAATGTTGTTGAAATATCGTCAAAGTAAACATTATTGAATGTTGTCCCATTAACTTTTATATATATGCTGTTTTCATCTATATCGAAGTTGTCCTGTATGGTGAAGTTGATCGTCTTATTCAGGATATCATTTTCTCCTGCGACTTCAACATCTTTAGGTCTTGAGACATTTATTGAGGGGAATGTCGTATCTATGTATGCATCGACAGAGTCTGCATCGCCTCTGTTTCCCGGACTGGTACCATTACCCCAAAAATCTGCCATATCATATCCCCTCACATAGAGTGTATATGCACCATCTGGCAGGTTGGGAACAAAGCTTGTTGTATTTGGAGAAGGCATTGGCCCTATGAGGGTCCAGTCTTTTATAAAGGTACTGCCACCATATGTTATATTCTCTAATCTGCCTTCATAGCCCGCTGCGAATCCACCTATGCTGCCGCAACCCACGTCATTTACCTTGCTCCAGGAAAGCGTTGGGTTGCTTTTATTGCTCCAGTTGGGTAAGATTGTAGATGGATTGAGGTCTAAGTCTGTAATAGGTGACGGTTTATCCACGTCTATGCTAAAGTTGACGCTCCCCACCCGTTCATTACCCCCTCCCTTATCTGGCCGTATGACATAATCCACCGCCTTCACATTTATAAAGTAGTCGTTTGTTGAGAGAGTTGACTGAAGAGGGGAGACTACGGGCCCAATATACCCCCCATAGTTAACTTGACAGAAGTAGTTTACTCCATTTGAGGGTGAGGGACAGTCATTGCTTTCCGTGCCGAAAGAGATTTTAGTCAACGAGTGGTTGCTGCATCCACCTGCTATTACCGGGTAGCTTATCGGTGTGAAGGGGTTCGGCAAGGTCCTGTCACAGCAGTATAAGTGTAGGTCTTGGTGTATTCGCTCGGCAGCGCCTGCATCTCTTTCTGAAGGACTTGCTTTATAAATAACTCTGGCAAAATAATTTCCTGTGAATATGCATGTGGTGAAGTGCTTCCATGCTGTGTTATCAGCAAAGAAATCCATAGGCTGTTCGACTGGATCTACGGGCATGCCGGGACCTGCGAATTTCACAGCCCAATTGGTGGTATCCCCCGTGTAGCCAGTACATTCTCCGCCGTGTCCTACAAAACTACAGTTGCAGTGGGGCCATGCTGCAGAGCATCTAGCATCTGATCCTGTAGTGCACGTAGGCCAGGAACTGGAGTCGCATACGCAGCATCCTCCGTTGACCGTTGCAATATAGTCAGCCCAGTCGCATCCGCTGGCCGGCGAGAACGGATAGAGGCATCTGCTGCAGTGCGTTCCCGCTCCCGCATAGTCGTCCCAGCAGATACAGTGTCCTATCGCAACCCCCCATGCCTCACACCCGTAGTTGTGGCCGATGCAAGCAGTGCTTGCGTTGTCTCCCACCACAACAGAATGACCCGTTATGCAGGAAAAACTTATTGGTGGGGGGCAGTGCCCGAGTGAGGTTGGTATGCTGCCACATGTGTGAGTTGAACTGCAGACGAGGCCTACAGAGCATCCCCCCTGTTGAGCTACAGGCACGTAGTTGCAGGGGATGCACCCCCCCCCACTGATTAAACACGCAGCATCTCCAGTGCATATGTTTGGCATTTGGCATGCGTTACTGCAACATATCTCCACCCCCGTACAATCACTGTCATTATTGCAAAACTGAGCGGAAACATGGTTTAGTTGAATCAAAACCATGAGGGATAAAAGCATATAGAGAACTCTTCTTTTGTTCATTTTCGATGCTTATGTTTTTTTATTATTCTTCCTAAAGTAATTGGATTTATGTGCTATAAATATGTTGGTTTTTCAACCCCCGCTGTATTAATGCCTTCGGCTTCCGGTAGTCTCTTGAAGAGGTTCCAGCACTGCGGGTCCGGTGCAAACACATCATTGAAGTAGGCGTAAGCCATGCATCTTGCACCGCCGCGGCACGATGGATAATAGACGCATTCACTGCATGATGGATTCAGGTTACTCATGTCCCTCATCCACCATAACATGTTGGATGAGTAATAGATTTCAAATAGGGTTTTCTCTCTCAGGTTTCCCACCTTAATCGGCAGTTTCCTGCACGGGAAGACATCTCCGTTAGGCATCGGAGTTAAACAATCAACGGCAAGGGAGCATCCCCGGCTTGTGAAACGTGGGTTTATTGTGGTACTAAGTGCGTTTGAGCATCCCGTGTTTATAGTAAGTCTAGAGTTCTCTCTCCTGAGCTTTATGTTCATGTTGCTGATTGAAATAAAGTATTTCTTTACCTCCTTAGGTTCCAGCATCTCGGATTTCAGAGCGCTTCCGCGACCATAGGGTACCAACCGGGAGGCTCCCAGAATATTTACTCCAAGCTCCTTGCAGAGTTCCACAACCCCGGGGATTTCGTTGACGTTTCCCTTATGCACTGTAAGAGAGACCGCGGTATGGATTCCCTCACCAGTAAGCAATCCTACCGCCCGGATTATCTTCCTGAAGGTTCCTTTGCCCCGGATGGAATCATTAACCTCTTCCATGCCCTCGAGGCTTACCTGAACATTATTAAGTCCGAGGCCCTTAAGCTTTTTTGCTGTTTCTCTGTTGATGAATGTGCCATTGGTCAGTATATTATATCTGAACCTGTCTCTGTTCTTAAAGCATCTCTCAAGCAACTTAAAGAAATCCTCTCTTATGAACGGCTCCCCGCCGGTAAGAGAGAGACGCGCAAACTTCCGTGGAATGCCCCACAGCCTCAGGAGGCTGATGAACTGGTCGAGCACCCCAAAAAGTTGCTCTGTATCCAATTCATCCCGGATGTATTTATCCTCCTGATAGCAGTGCGTGCACCTCAGATTACATCGCTCTGTGATATGCCACTGCAGGTGGAAGGATGGGGGTTTAGGTAAATGCTTAATCATCTTCAGGTAAGCGGGTTAAAGTAGGGTGTCAGAGGGCTTGAAGGATAATGCTCCTTGATGTTTTTTATGACCTCCAAAGGCGATCGCCCGGATGGTTTAAACTCATCGTCTCCATGGATCTGGGGGTATTTCTCCCACACACCGGCACATAATCTCTCAAGGGAGCATAAACTGCATTTTTTGCTTTTTACATCAACTCTGCCGAAGGCAGACTCCCGCCTGTTTTGAGGTAACTCATCGATTAATTTGATTAACCTATGGCCTGGGTTTTCGATGCCAACACACCCCACCATCCTCTGTAGTTCCGCGCTGTGGTGTTCACTGCCCACCATAAAGCACAGGGGTATGCCCTGTGAAACAAAATTTATGTTCTGCCCCCTTAAGAAATCCATGGACTCATATAGGGGGAGTTCGATCTCTGAGAATTTAACCACTGTTTGGGGGTTCTTTGCCGTCTCCCCGATAGGGAACACGGAGGATAAATGAATGTAGTCTATCCCCGTGAATCTGCGAACAAGGAATCTAAGATGCTCTGGAACCTCCCTGTAATTTAATGTGGTGAATATCACGCTGACTCCTAATTCGATATCATGTGTGGACAGGTTTCCTATCCCCCGCATTACCTCAGTGAGGGTGTCGGGGGATCGGGTCATTTTCCTGAGGGTCTCCCTCTGGTGTGAGTGGGAGGAAACGAGAACCGAGTCCAGACCGGAGTTAACTATTTCCTCTGTTAACCCGGCATCCGATAGTTTTATCGCGTTCGTCTGCATCCTCACCTTTAAACCAAGGTTTTTTGCAATAGATATCAGCTCCGGCAGATCACCTCTTAAGGTTGGCTCTCCGCCGGTAAAAATCACCGTGTTTCCGCCGGATTCCTTTATGCGGGTTAACCTATCCCTGAGCCGGGATAAGGGGACGATAACATCGCTCTTCCTCACCTTGCAGAACACGCAATTCTGGTTGCATGAGTTTGTGGTTCTCAGGAAATTCAGTATTGTTGTCTTCCTCAAGCCGGGGCCGGGGAATTTCTTATCAACAGGGAAGGTACGGGTTCTTGAGTGCATGATACATCTAGTATTTGTGTGGGGGGGATAATAAAGGGTTCATCGTTTTTTCCTGAGACAGAGGCTGTTACATTGCCCTCTCATGTGATACCTGCAGCTCCTGCATTTCTTTGGGGGATTCAATTGATCGTGTAATATGCTGAAGTATTCATGAATCTGGTCTCTATCGGGCATGTATTTGAGTTCTGGACCCTCTTTAGATAGGGCCTTACAGAATTGAATGTTTCCTTTGTCGTTAACAGAAAACAGGTCGATACAGTCCCTGCATGATTTAACTACATCATAGTCTTTAATAACTTTGGCATACCTGAAGCCGAATAAACACGGGGGTAGGGGCCTGACAACCTTAAATGATAGGTTGTTTGCCTTCAGGTGCTGCAGGAAACCCATAATCCGATCTCCGGTTTCTGTATTCAGGTCCTTCTCCTGGAGGTTGAATAGTATATCTGTCTTCTTCGCTCTTTTGCTGAGTAAGTTATCTCCAAGCCTGCTTAAATCCTCCACTAGGTCTATCCTGTAGATTGCCATTTTTTTTTGTTGATAGGGATTTTGCGAGCTGAACCTTGTTGCTCTTTTTTGGGCTGGCTCCCCGTTGATGTTTCTTTAGCTCCTTGGGGGAGGGGAGTTTATCAAAGAGCCGCCAACACTGCGGATCCGGTGCAAACAAGTCGCCAGAGTAAGCGTATGCTACGGCAATACATCCCCCGCATCCATCAAAGTAGGGGCATCTCCTGCATGAGAGGCTCCAGTTGCTTTTATCCCTTAGCTCCCAGAGTTTATTGGATGAATACCATATCTCGCAGAGATTCTTCTGGGTTAAATTACCCACCTTCACTGGCAGTCTCCTGCAGGGAAATATGTCGCCGTTGGGCATAACTATCAGCAACCTTCCCTCTGATACGAGACATCCCATATTCCCCTGCCTAGGGGTTATGAGCGACCACAGAGAGCGGTTATCTGAGATTTTTAATGGGTTGCCTCCTTTCTTAAATACTTCATTTTCACGGTGTAGATACTCATACAGCCTCTTTACCTCCTTAGGTTCCAGCATCTCGGATTTCAAAGCAGTGCCTCGTCCCTGCGGAACCAGCCGGTCTACCTGTAGGTGATTCACTCCAAGGTCTTTGCAGAGTTCCACAACCTCGGGGATTTCGTTGACGTTTCCCTTATGCACTGTAAGAGAGACCACAGTATAGATTCCCTCACCGGTAAGCAATCCTACCGCCCGGATTATCTTCCTGAAGGTTCCTTTGCCCCGGATGG